>NZ_JASHAT010000008.1:0-126050 GCF_047464965.1 Streptococcus mitis | reverse complement strand
AACATTAGATAGTGAAGCGACCAAGGAATTTTATGAAAACATTGACAAGTATATTGATCAAAAACTCTCTGAAAAAGATTCACAAAACGATCTCGTAAAAGAAAATGAAGCAGACAAGGATTGAGGATATTGACCTTATCTAACTCATGAAAGCAAATCTTGTGTGGTGGTTTGGTCAATCACTACTAGCTCGGATTAAATAATACTCTTCGAAAATCAAATTCAAACCACGTCAGCGTCGCCTTACCGTACTCAAGTACAGCTTGCGGCTAGCTTCCTAGTTTGCTTTTTGATTTTCATTGAGTAAAAATATAAAAAGCAACAGCTGAAATAGTTGTTGCTTTTTAGGTAGCTAGGATTTTATCTCTTATTTCTCAACGCGTGATTTGTTGGCGATATCAGCTAGGATAGCTTGAACAAAGTCATCAACTGAGACAGTTTGTGTTTCTTTTTGTCCGTAGCGACGAACGTTGACTGTTCCGTCTTCCATTTCCTTGTCCCCAACGATCAATTGGTAAGGAATCTTGCTTGTTTGTGACGCACGGATCTTGAACTGCATTTTTTCATTGCGCTCATCTACATCTGCACGAACACCACGGTCACGGAGTTTCTTAGCCACTTCCCAAGCGTAGTCCACGTGTTTTTCGTTAGATACTGGGATGAGGGTTACTTGGTGTGGTGCAAGCCATGTTGGGAAGGCACCCTTGTAGTTCTCAATCAAGATAGCTGTAAAGCGCTCCATAGTAGAGATTACACCACGGTGGATCATAACTGGACGGTGTTCCTCACCATCAGCTCCGATGTATTTAAGGTCGAAGCGTTCTGGAAGCAAGAAGTCAAGTTGGATAGTAGAAAGGGTTTCTTCTTTTCCAAGGGCTGTCTTAACTTGAATATCCAATTTTGGTCCGTAGAAGGCTGCTTCACCTTCGGCTTCAAAGTAGTCCACGCCCATTTCATCAAGGGCTGCACGAAGCATGGTTTGAGCATTTTCCCACATCTCATCGTTGTCAAAGTACTTATGAGTATCTTGAGGGTCACGAAGAGAGAGACGGAAGCGGTATTCAGTCAAGTTGAAGTCTTCATAAACATCGATAATCAACTGAAGAGCACGTTGGAATTCTTCTTGGATTTGTTCTGGAGTCACAAAGAGGTGACCGTCGTTGAGAGACATTTCACGCACACGTTGAAGACCAGTAAGGGAGCCAGATTTTTCGTAGCGGTGCATCATACCGATTTCAGCGATACGGATTGGCAACTCACGGTAAGAGTGAACATGATGTTTGAAGACTTGGATGTGGTGCGGACAGTTCATTGGACGAAGGACAAATTCTTCCCCGTCACCCATGTCCATAGTTGGGAACATGTCTTCTTGGTAATGATCCCAGTGACCAGAAGTCTTGTAAAGCTCAACAGAAGCAAGTGGTGGAGTGTAGACGTGTTGGTAGCCTGAAGCTAGCTCTTTGTCAACGATGTAGCGTTCCAACTCACGACGAATAGTCGCACCATTTGGCAACCAGAATGGCAAACCTTGTCCCACTTCTTGTGAAATCATAAAGAGGTCAAGCTCTTTACCAAGTTTACGGTGGTCACGTTCCTTAGCTTCTTCACGCATTTGGAGGTAGTTTTTCAAGTCTTTCTTGTCAAACCAAGCTGTACCATAGATACGTTGCATCATAGCATTGTCGCTATTTCCACGCCAGTAAGCACCTGCTACATGGAGAAGGTGGAAGATTTGGATGCGGCCTGTTGATGGGACGTGAGGGCCACGGCAAAGGTCTACATATTCACCCTGACGATAGATGGTCAAACCGCCTTCGTCTTCTGAGTGTTCTTCAATCAATTCCAACTTGTAAGGGTCATTTTTGAAGATTTCACGTGCCTCGTCTTTAGTAACTTCTTCACGGATTGATGGGAAGTTTTCTTTGACAATTTTTTGCATTTCTTCTTCGATACGAGGAAGGTCTTCGTTAGAGATTTGACCAGCTGTGTTGTCAGTATCGTAGTAGAAACCATCTTCGATGGCTGGACCAACTCCCAAGTGAATGTCTGGGAAAAGACGACGAGCTGCTTGGGCGAACAAGTGAGCAGCTGAGTGACGCAAGATTGGAAGGGCATCTTCGTGATCAGGTGTCACAATTTCGATGCTTCCATCTTCAGTGATAGCACGAGTAGTGTCGATGAGTTTGCCGTTGAATTTACCAGCCAAGGCCTTTTTAGCTAGGGAATTGCTGATAGATTGGGCAATTTCAAAAGTTGTAACGCCAGATTCGAATTCACGAACAGCGCCATCTGGGAAAGTAATGTTAATCATGATGTTCTCCTTACTTATATTATTGACGAATGTGTTAACCCTATTCTAAAAACAGGGACAGAGGATTGTGAAAGCTAGAAAAACAAAAAGCGACATCCTCGAAAGGACGTCGCAACGTGGTTCCACCTTCATTTATGTACCTCAAAAGAGAGGGACACCTCTGATCGGCTCTAACGTAGCCACCGTTTTATGTTTTCATAAAAAATCACGAGTAGTATCAGTTTAGGCTTTCTATGCGTTTCCAGCAACCACGCACTCTCTAGTAGAAAGGGACTAAGTGACTTGTCTCTATGGATTATTATAGCATGATTGTGAGATTTTTCAAGGATTTTGTGAAAGTTTTTTGTTTTTCATTTTTTGTAGAATATGCTTGATGCCAATACCAGAAGCCAGACCCATCAGAGCCAAGGTTTCATAGGCTAAAAAGTAAAACAAGATAAATTCACCAAAGGTTATGATAGTAAAGCAAAAGAGCAGTCCGTTACCAATTAACCACCAAAGTGAGAAACGGAAACGGTAGCTATAGAGTAAAGATACAATCAAAATTACCAGAGGTGTAAAGAAGAGAATATTATTTACGTAGAGACTCTTGAGCAAAAGGGGGTCAGAAATGATTAGTGATAACAACTCATAAAGTGGCCAGTAAAAGAAAAAGATAACCAGATAGTAGGGGAGATGGAAATAGAATCTACGCATGATAATCACCTCGTTTAAAAAAAACAGACAACTTAAATCTCTTGCTATGATCATTATAGCATGTTTAAAACAAGAAAGTAAATCTGTTGACAAAGAAGTTAGTTATTGGTAGAATAGGGATTGTCGTAAAGACAAATAACTTCTTCTTGGTTACAGGCATGCCAACCTGTCACTCGGATGAAGCCAAATAAAAAGGAGAAACATCATGGCAATCTCAAAAGAGAAAAAAAATGAAATCATCGCACAATATGCACGTCACGAAGGTGATACAGGTTCAGTAGAGGTTCAAGTTGCTGTCCTTACTTGGGAAATCAACCACCTTAACGAACACATCAAACAACACAAAAAAGACCACGCTACTTACCGTGGATTGATGAAAAAAATCGGTCGCCGTCGTAACTTGCTTGCATACTTGCGTAAAAACGACGTTAACCGTTACCGTGAGTTGATCAACTCTCTAGGACTTCGTCGCTAATTCAAGATACAAAGGCCGTCAAAAGCACAAAGCAAAAATAGGAAAATTGACGAAGAAACTTTAGTTTTTAGGAAATTTTATCTTTTTTGCCAAGTGCTTAGGCCGTGTTCAATTGAGCATATCTTGATAATGAAGCTACTCTAAAATGGGTAGCTTTTTTGTATGGATTTTAGCCCGGGCTCAAATCAGCTCTCTGACTTCAGAGGGCTTTTTTATTGAGGTTTTATCGGTCACAATTTTGGAGACTACAAAAACTGAGTAACCCACCTTAATAGCGGATTGTGTGTTTTATCGGTCACAATTTTGGAGACTACAAAAACCTCAAATGGTATCAGCTAATTACACCATAAGGGTGCGTAGCTACTCGGCTTGAAAAGCCGAGTAGCTGTCTGCAAGCCCCCTCGGAGAGCCCACACTTTACGAAGTAAAGTATAGTATGTTATACTTTACATGGAAGTAGTCACCGAATTCCAGTTAGAAATTACTTTGTAACTACGTTTTGAGGAGGAGTAAAATGCTTTCCTATGTTCGACATTACCCACTAGCGATAGCTAAATTAATGTGTCTGTGCTCTCCTAAAATCTGCTGATTTATTACTGACCAATACAAGAGGTTTTTTATGGGACAGACAATCATATCTGCTATTGGTGTTTATATTTCCACCAGTATCGATTATTTAATTATTTTATTTATTTTATTTGCACAGCTATCACAGAATAAACAAAAATGGCATATTTATGCGGGGCAATATCTAGGCACAGGCTTACTTGTAGGGGCGAGTTTAGTTGCTGCTTATGTCGTTAATTTCGTGCCTGAAGAATGGATGGTTGGATTGCTTGGTTTAATCCCTATCTATTTAGGAATTCGCTTTGCAATTGTTGGAGAAGGTGAGGAAGAAGAGGAAGAAGAGGAAGAAATTATTGAAAGATTAGAACAAAGCAAGGCAAATCAACTGTTTTGGACAGTTACATTGCTAACAATTGCGTCTGGCGGAGATAATTTAGGTATCTATATACCTTATTTTGCTTCGTTAGATTGGTCACAGACCCTCGTGGCCTTGCTTGTGTTTGTAATCGGCATAATTATCTTATGCGAGATTAGTCGGGTGTTATCCTCTATTCCGTTAATATTCGAGACAATTGAAAAATACGAGCGAATCATTGTGCCCTTAGTATTCATTCTACTTGGACTATATATCATGTATGAAAATGGCACGATAGAGACTTTTCTGATCGTGTAGATTTTTTTGTTTCGCTAGGATTTTAGCCCGAGCTCAAATCAGCTCTCTGACTTCAGAGGGCTTTTTGCGTTGGCACCTTACCTCGATATACTCAAGTATAATCTTCGGTTACGGTTCCTAGCACAATAAGATCAACTATATTCATTTGTTCTCATCTTGTTCCATTGTTGAAAATATGGTATACTTTTCATGAGAATTTTCTAAATTTTTAAGATTCTATCAAAGGAGGTTTGCATGCTTTCCAAATTTTCTGGAAGCCGACAAGACCAGCAATTTGTGTTACTTTTAGTTGTTTTGCTAGGTATTTTAGGGATTTCTCTCTTTCTAGCAGTTTCAATGGGATCTGTTGCAATTGATCTAGGAGACACCTATCGGATTATTTTGAGCAGGTTAGGATTTCCTCTTGAGATAGGAGAGGTTTCCAAGTCCACTCTTGCCATTGTATGGAACATGAGATTCCCCCGAGTATTGTTAGGTTTGATAGTGGGGGCTGGTCTTTCTATGTGTGGTAGTGTGATGCAGTCTACAGTGAACAATCCTATCGCAGAGCCTTATGTCTTAGGCATCTCTGCTGGTGCAACTCTAGGGGCAACCTTGAGCATCATTCTTGGTTTAAAAGTGATGATTAGCCTTGGAGCTTTTCTTGGAGCTATCTTGGCAACAATTGCTGTCCTCATCATTGCCTCTATGCAGGGAAGGATGACGACTTCTAGTCTAATCTTATCGGGAACGGTGGTCAACGCTCTCTTTCTGGCTTTTTCAAACTTTATTATCTCAGTTGGCGCTAATGCGGATAGTGTGATGACCATTAAGTTTTGGACCATGGGTTCGCTCGCTGGGACTTCCTGGGCAGACTTGGTCCTGCCAACTATAGTAGTAGGAATAGCCTTTCTATTTTTCTCTACTCAGTATCGTGTTTTCAATGCGATGATGATGGGAGATGAGGCTGCTTTAACTTTGGGGATTCCCTTACGCTTTTATTGGTATCTTTATGTGACCATGGTGGCTGTGCTGACAGCAGTATTAGTGGCAACCTGTGGGATTATTGGATTTGTCGGTCTGATTACTCCACATTTAGCTCGAGGGTTAGTAGGAACGAGTTACAAGAGGCTTTTTCCTGTTGCAACCTTGCTAGGTGCCCTCTTTGTCATTTGGGCAGACGTACTCTCTCGTATCATCATTCCAAACGCAGAGCTTCCTATTGGTATTTTCACAGCCTTGGTAGGTGCTCCCTTCTTCATCTACATTGTTGGAGGTAGGAGAAGGGAGGTGAGGGTCTGATATGGACTTGATTTGTCAAGATATCCATTTTGGACTAGGAGAGAAAAAAATCCTCAAAGGAGTCTCTCTTAAGGTTGAAGGGCATCAATTTCACACGATATTAGGACCAAATGGAAGCGGGAAAACCAGTCTACTTAAACTCCTCTATCGTCAGGAAAAGGCGGACAAAGGTTTGATAAGCCTAGATGGAAAGCCTCTGGAACAATGGACGCTCAAAGAAACAGCCAAGCAAATGGCAGTTGTGACCCAGTTTAACCAACTGCAGTTTGATTGTACAGTTGAAGAAATCGTCTTGCTGGGAAGAACTCCCCACCTCTCTTTTTTACAGAAGGAAAGGGAAAGGGATTATGCGCTCGTTCAAGATGCCCTCGTTAAGGTGGATATGCTCGAGAAGAAAACTCGTCTCTATTCGTCTCTGTCAGGGGGAGAGAAACAGCGAGTCTTACTAGCCCGCGCCTTGGCGCAGGAACCGACTCTTTTGCTCTTGGACGAACCAACCAATCACCTGGATATCAGGTATCAGCTAGACTTGTTAGCCATTGTGAAAAATCTCAAGGTCAATGTTCTAGCTGTCCTACATGATATTCAACTTGCTTGTCGCTATTCGGATTATCTCTATCTGATGAAAGAGGGAGAAATCCTTTACCAAGGGACTCCAAAGGAGACCATCACCCCTGAGTCATTGCAAACTGTATACGGAGTTCAAAGTCAGGTGACTTGGACCGAGGACCAGCAAGCCATGATTCACTATTTATAAGAATGAAAAGGAAAACAAGATGAAAAAAACACTAAGCATTTTACTCGTGACAGTAGCTACCTTAACTATGGCAGCTTGTGGTAACACTACTACAGAAAAAGCTACCACACAATCAAGCGCAGAAACAAGTCAAAAGGCTAACGCAGAGACGACTTATCCGCTAACTATCAAAACTTATGATGCTAAAGGAAATGAAGTCGAACAAGTCTTTGACAAGGCACCTGAAAAAGTTATCACTAACAATCTTTCAACCACTGAAATCTTATTGGAGTTAGGGTTGAAGGATAAAATTGTTGGCATGCTCAATCCAGACAATGCTGTGACGGACAAATACAAGGACGCGATTGCGACTATTCCTCAAATTGGGGATAAAAAAACAGTCTCACAAGAGACAGTCCTTTCTTATGAGCCAGACGCTGTGATGGGTCGAAACATGATGTTTTCTGAAAAATCCTTGGGAACAGTTAGCGCTTGGAATGAAAACAAAATCCCAGTCTATACGCAAAAAGCTTCTCTCTCAACGATTCAGCAAGATTTGGGGAATATCGTAGAAGATGTCAAAAATCTTGGAATAATTTTTAATGTTCAGGACAAGGCTAATGAATACGCAGCCCAATTACAAACTAAAATTGATGCTGTTAAGAAAGCAAATCCAGCAAGTCAAGGTGAAAAGAAAAAGGCTTTGATTATGGTTGCGTATAATGATGAAACCTTCGGTGCCTACAAGTCTGCTTTGCAAGAAAGTTTGCTGAACCAACTTGGTTATACAAACGTTGCTACGGGGACATCAGGTTTGACCTTGGAAAACCTCGTGTCAATGGATCCTGAATTGATTATCTATGTAACCAGCGACCGCAATAAAAAATTGGATGAAAAAGCAGTAGAGTTGATGAAGGCAAATGCTGTTTTGGAAAGCGTTCCTGCTATTAAGAATCAAAAAATCATGACCATCTCTTACGATGAATTGATGGACTATGGTCCAGCAGTGATTGATTCCCTTGAGAAAATCAATGACTTTATCAATAAATAATAAGTTTGATTGGGAAGGAATTCAAGTCAAAATCAGCCTTCCTTCTAACTACGACCCCAATCAAACCTATCCGGCTATTTTATTGAATGATGGAAACTTGGATTTCCTATCTTCCCTTTCCGAATCTGTGATTTTAGTGGGCTTGACCTCTAAAAATCGCTTAGACGATTACACTCCCTGGAAGGCATCTGCTCTGAGAGATGGGGCTCCAGATTTTGGAGGTCAGGCCAAGGTCTATCATGATCATTTGTTTGGAGGTCTTTTAGACAAGTTGCAGTCGCTTTATCGTCTGGACGAAACTCGCCTTGCTTATGGAGGTTACTCACTAGGTGGTTTGGCGGCAGTTTACAGTCTTTTCAGCTTTGACAAGGTTTCCTGTGTTTTCTCTATCTGCGGTTCTTTTTGGTATCCTGATTTTGTGGCTTACTGCAAGAAAGAGACAGTGAAAAATCTAGATTGTTTGCTGTATTTACAAAATGGTCAAACAGAAGGAGCCTATCATACTAATCGCTTGGCTCAAGCACCAGCTTATGCTGAACAGATCCATACCGATCTTCAAAAACGCTATCCGAAAGGTCAGTTTGTCTTTGATCCTTATGGGCACCATGAACAAGTGGCTGAGCGATTTCTAGCCTTTTCCGGCTGGTTGGCACAAAAATGGAAAATCAAATAAAAGAATTATCCCTTGGCTTTTGCCAAGGGATTGTTGTATTTTTTAACCAAGAGCCTCTCTTTTCTTATCTGGATTCCAGACGAAGCTTGCGATAAAGCTAAAGATGATGGTTAAGATAGCAAGGATAATGGCAAGGATGAGGGCAGGGATGCGGATAAACCACCAGAGTGGGTTCGGTTTTTTATCGTTGTGCCATTGTTTCGTTTCTTGGTCCAGACGTTGGAATTCTGTTTGGATACGGTCTGCAACCATTTCGATTCCTTCATCATTCATTTTCTTGATGTCTGAAATATCGATTGGATTTCCAAAGTTCATGTCGACACGTTCACGGCTAACCAAGCCCTTCAAAGTCATGGGACCTGTGTAGGTAACTGGCATGATACGAACCTTGGCCATTTTGGCAATCAGGGCTACGCCACCCTTAACATCGTTTGAGTGACGGCTTCCACTTGGAAACATGATGAGAGAGCGGTCACTTTTTTTTAGGACATTGATAGGATATTTTATGGCAGAGGCGCTAGGATTTTCACGGTCGATAGGAAAGGCACCACACATACGAATCCACCAACCAAAAATACGGTTAGTAAAGAGTTCTTTTTTGGCCATAAAGATGAACTGTTTTGGCTTAGTCGCAAAGGCCATATAAACTGGATCCCACCAGGTGCGGTGAGGCGCAACCAGGATATAATTTTCATCTTGATTAGGAATTTTATCGGTATTATGGTAGTGGGCATTGCCATTGATGGACCATAGTAGCAATACAACCAATCCACGTAAATAAGTATAAAACATGCGATCTCCTTCGATTCTTTTCTTGTTAATATTATACCTTATCAAAGGAGGGCTGGCAAACTTTTTCCCTTGACTAGGTGCATATTTGGGATGAGATTAGAATTCTTTTAGAAAAAATGATATGATATAATTTATGGATAAAAATAAGATTATGGGATTAACCCAAATAGAAGTCAAGGAAAGACAGGCTAAGGGCTTGGTCAATGATTTTACCGCATCGGCTAGTACCAGCACTTGGCAAATCGTTAAACGAAATGTCTTTACTCTTTTTAATGCTTTGAACTTTGCTATTGTTTTGGCACTAGCCTTTGTGCAGGCTTGGAGCAATCTGGTCTTCTTTGCTGTTATCTGCTTTAACACCTTTTCTGGTATTGTGACCGAGCTGCGGGCTAAACACATGGTAGATAAGCTCAATCTCATGACCAAGGAAAAGGTCAAAACCATTCGTGATGGACAGGAAGTTGCCCTCAATCCTGAAGAATTGGTGCTAGGAGACGTTATTCGTTTGTCTGCTGGGGAGCAGATTCCCAGTGATGCCTTGGTTCTGGAAGGATTTGCGGAAGTCAATGAAGCCATGTTGACGGGTGAGAGTGATTTGGTGCAAAAGGAAGTGGATGCCTTGCTTTTGTCTGGAAGTTTCCTAGCCAGTGGGTCAATTTTGGCTCAAGTTCACCATGTTGGGGCAGACAACTATGCTGCCAAGCTCATGCTGGAAGCCAAGACAGTTAAACCCATCAACTCACGTATCATGAAATCGTTGGACAGGTTAGTTGGTTTTACTGGGAAGATTATCATTCCTTTTGGTCTGGCTCTCTTGCTAGAAGCTTTGCTTTTAAAAGGCCTACCTCTCAAGTCATCCGTTGTAAATTCATCGACAGCCCTTTTGGGGATGTTACCTAAAGGAATCGCCCTTTTGACCATCACTTCGCTCTTGACTGCAGTGATCAAACTGGGCTTGAAAAAGGTTTTGGTGCAGGAGATGTACTCTGTCGAGACCTTGGCGCGAGTGGATATGCTTTGTTTGGACAAGACAGGTACCATCACTCAAGGAAAGATGCAGGTAGAGGCTGTTCTTCCTTTGACTCAAGCTTATGATGATGAAGCTATTGCAAGTATCCTGACCAGTTATATGGCCCATAGTGAAGATAAAAATCCAACAGCTCAAGCTATTCGCCAGCGTTTCCAAGGTCAGGTAGCCTACCCTATGCTTTCGAATCTTCCTTTCTCAAGCGACCGCAAGTGGGGAGCCATGGAATTGGAAGGTCTGGGGACAGTTTTCCTAGGTGCGCCTGAGATGTTGTTGGACTCTGAAGTCCCAGAAGCCAGAGAGGCTTTGGAGAGAGGATCACGTGTCTTGGTTTTAGCCCTCAGTCAGGAGAAATTAGACCATCACAAGCTACAGAAACCATCTGATATTCAGGCTCTGGCCCTGCTGGAAATCTTGGATCCGATTCGAGAGGGAGCAGCAGAGACGTTGGACTATCTCCGTTCTCAGGAAGTGGGTCTCAAGATCATCTCTGGTGACAATCCAGTTACGGTGTCCAGTATTGCCCAGAAGGCTGGTTTTGCGGACTATCATAGCTATGTAGATTGCTCGAAAATCACGGATGAGGAATTGATTACTATGGCTGAGGAGACAGCTATTTTCGGACGTGTTTCTCCTCATCAAAAGAAACTCATTATCCAAACACTGAAAAAAGCGGGGCATACAACGGCTATGACAGGGGATGGAGTTAATGATATCCTGGCTCTTCGTGAGGCGGATTGTTCTATCGTGATGGCTGAGGGAGACCCTGCGACTCGTCAGATTGCTAATCTGGTTCTCTTGAACTCTGACTTTAATGATGTTCCTGAGATTCTCTTTGAAGGTCGTCGGGTGGTCAATAACATCGCCCATATCGCCCCTATTTTCTTGATTAAGACTATTTATTCCTTCCTGTTAGCGGTCATCTGTATTGCCAGTGCTCTTCTAGGACGGTCTGAGTGGATTTTGATTTTCCCCTTCATTCCGATCCAGATTACCATGATCGACCAATTTGTGGAAGGTTTCCCACCATTCGTTTTGACGTTTGAGCGAAATATCAAGCCTGTCGAGCCAAACTTCCTCAGAAGGTCTATGCTTCGTGCCCTACCAAGTGCACTTATGGTTGTGTTCAGCGTTCTTTTTGTGAAACTATTTGGAAGTAGTCAAGGCTGGTCTGAGATAGAAATCTCAACCCTCCTCTATTATCTACTTGGGTCTATCGGTTTCTTATCCGTATTTAGAGCCTGCATGCCATTTACTCTCTGGCGTGTACTCTTAATTGTCTGGTCAGTAGGTGGCTTCTTAGCTACAGCTCTCTTCCCAAGAATTCAAAAACTGCTTGAAATTTCGACCTTAACAGGACAAACACTACCTGTCTATGGTGTCATGATGCTGGTCTTTACCGTAATTTTCATCCTGACTAGTCGTTATCAAGTAAAAAAATAAAGAAAGGCTGCAATCTGTGGATTGCGGTTTTTTAGGTACAAGATTGCCAGCTGAAATGTGGTATAATAAGAGGTAATAGAGTTTTGGAAAGTGAGAGAAGATGATTTCAAAGAGATTAGAATTAGTGGCTTCCTTTGTGCCCCAAGGGGCTATTTTACTAGATGTGGGGAGTGACCATGCTTATCTGCCTATCGAGTTGGTCGAAAGAGGACAAATCAAAAGTGCCATTGCAGGGGAGGTGGTGGAAGGTCCCTACCAATCCGCGGTCAAAAATGTTGAGGCACACGGCTTAAAGGAGAAAATCCAAGTACGTTTAGCCAATGGCTTGGCAGCCTTTGAAGAGGCAGATCAAGTATCGGTCATCACCATTGCAGGTATGGGAGGCCGTTTGATTGCTAGGATTTTAGAAGAAGGCTTGGACAAGCTGGCTAATGTAGAACGTTTGATTCTCCAGCCCAATAATCGTGAAGACGACTTGCGCATTTGGTTGCAAGAGAACGGATTTCAGATTGTAGCAGAAAGCATCCTAGAAGAAGCTGGAAAATTTTATGAGATTTTAGTAGTGGAAGCAGGACAAATGAAGTTGTCAGCCAGTGATGTTCGCTTTGGACCTATCTTGTCCAAAGAGGTCAGTCCAGTCTTTGTCCAAAAATGGCAAAAAGAAGCTGAGAAGCTAGAGTTCGCCCTCGGACAAATTCCAGAAAAAAATCTGGAGGAACGTCAAGTTTTAGTAGATAAAATTCAAGCCATCAAGGAGGTTCTTCATGCTAGCAAGTGAAGTCATTAACCGATATGAAGCTTATTGTCCTCAAGAATTTTCTATGGAAGGAGACAGTCGTGGTCTGCAAATTGGCACTTTGGACAAGGATATCCAAAGGGTCATGGTGGCTCTCGATATTCGTGAAGAAACGGTGGCTGAAGCCATTGAAAAGGGTGTGGACTTGATTATTGCCAAGCACGCGCCGATTTTCCGTCCTATCAAGGACTTGGTATCTAGCCGTCCGCAAAATCAGATTTACATCGACCTCATCAAGCATAACATTGCAGTTTATGTCAGCCATACCAATATTGATATCGTTGAAAATGGTCTCAATGATTGGTTCTGTCAGATGCTAGGTATCGAGGAAACGACCTATCTGCAGGAGACAGGTCCTGAACGTGGAATTGGACGTATTGGGAATGTTCAGCCTCAGACATTTGGGGAATTGGCCCAGCATGTCAAGCAAGTCTTTGGTTTAGATAGCCTTCGATTGGTGCATTATCAAGAGAGAGATTTGCAGAAGCCTATTTCAAGAGTGGCCATCTGTGGTGGTAGCGGGCAGTCTTTCTATAAGGATGCTTTGGCAAAGGGGGCAGATGTTTATATCACTGGTGATATTTACTACCACACTGCTCAGGATATGCTGTCTGATGGCTTGCTAGCCTTGGACCCAGGTCACTATATCGAAGTGCTTTTTGTAGAAAAAATTGCAGAGCTTCTTAATCAATGGAAAGAGGAAAAAGGCTGGACTATTGATATCTTACCTAGTCAAGCATCGACCAATCCTTTCCACCATATCTAGTTAGAAGGTGAAGACAATGAAAAAAGTTGCCATTATTGGAGCAGGGATTGTAGGTGCAACAGCTGTCTACTACCTCTCGAAAGAAAGTGATCTAGAAGTAACAGTCTTTGATCATGGACAAGGTCAGGCTACTAAGGCCGCAGCAGGAATTATCAGCCCCTGGTTTTCCAAACGCCGCAATAAGGCCTGGTACAAAATGGCGCGCTTGGGGGCTGACTTTTATGTGGATTTATTAGCAGATTTAGAGAAGTCAGGACAAGAAATCGACTTTTACCAGCGTTCGGGAGTCTTTCTCCTGAAAAAGGATGAAACTAAGTTGGAAGAACTCTATCAACTAGCCCTCCAGCGTAGAGAAGAATCTCCTTTGATAGGGCAATTAGCCATTCTGGACTCAGCATCAGCTAATGAATTATTCCCTGGCTTGCAGGAATTTGATCACCTGCTCTATGCTTCTGGTGGAGCGAGAGTAGATGGCCAACTTTTAGTGACTCGTTTGCTGGAAGCCAGTCACGTCAAGCTGGTCAAAGAAAAAGTGACTCTGATACCTTTAGCATCAGGTTACCAGATTGACGAAGAGGTGTTTGATCAGGTTATTTTGGCGACGGGAGCTTGGTTGGGACATCTGTTAGAGCCTTTAGGTTATGAAGTAGATGTTCGTCCCCAAAAGGGGCAACTCCGAGATTATCAACTTGCCCAAGACATGGAAGCTTACCCTGTTGTTATGCCAGAAGGGGAGTGGGATTTGATTCCTTTTGCAGGTGGGAAATTATCCCTAGGCGCTACCCATGAAAATGATATGGGATTTGATTTGACGGTAGATGAAACCTTACTCCAACAAATGGAGGAGGCAGCCTTGCCTCACTATCCAGTCTTGGCAGTAGCGACTTCAAGAGCTGAGCGTGTGGGAATCCGTGCCTATACCAGTGATTTCTCTCCTTTCTTTGGACAAGTACCTGGCTTATCAGGTGTCTATGCTGCTAGTGGACTAGGTTCCTCAGGCCTCACAACTGGTCCTATCATTGGTTACCATCTAGCTCAACTGATCCAAGACAAGGAGTTGACCTTGGACCCTCTAAACTACCCAATTGAAAACTATGTCAAACGGGTAAAAAGCGAATAAGCATTTTACTGAAATTTTATCCTACCCTCTAGGATGGCAAATGACATTCCCTATCAAAAATGGTAAAATAAGAAAAAATAATCTGAGAATCGAGGAAAGAAGATGCAAGAAAAGATTTTGGTAACGGGTGGAGCAGGTTTTATCGGAACCCACACTGTTATTGAGTTAATCCAAGCAGGTCATCAAGTTGTTGTGGTGGATAACCTTGTTAATAGTAACAGAAAAAGTTTAGAAGTTGTTGAAAGAATCACAGGAGTTGAAATTCCGTTTTATGAGGCAGATATCCGTGACACAGATACACTCAGAGATATTTTCAAGCAAGAAGAACCAACTGGTGTCATTCATTTTGCTGGCTTGAAGGCTGTCGGTGAATCTACCCGTATTCCTCTTGCCTACTATGACAATAATATCGCTGGAACTGTTAGTCTTTTGAAGGTCATGGAAGAAAACAACTGTAAAAACATCATTTTCAGTTCTTCTGCGACAGTTTACGGAGATCCTCATACAGTGCCAATCTTGGAAGATTTCCCACTTTCAGTGACCAATCCATATGGCCGTACCAAACTCATGCTTGAGGAAATTTTGACCGATATCTACAAGGCAAACTCAGAATGGAATGTGGTCTTGCTTCGTTACTTTAACCCAATCGGAGCTCATGAAAGTGGAGACCTAGGAGAAAATCCAAATGGTATTCCAAACAACCTCTTGCCATATGTGACTCAAGTAGCCGTTGGAAAATTAGAGCAAGTGCAAGTGTTTGGAGATGATTACGATACGGAAGATGGAACTGGTGTTCGTGACTATATCCACGTTGTCGATTTGGCTAAAGGTCACGTTGCAGCTCTGAAAAAAATCCAAAAAGGTTCAGGCCTAAACGTTTATAACCTTGGAACAGGTAAAGGCTACTCAGTTCTTGAAATTATCCAAAACATGGAAAAAGCGGTGGGACGTCCAATTCCTTACCGTATCGTAGACCGTCGCCCAGGGGATATCGCAGCCTGCTATTCAGATCCTGCAAAAGCCAAAGCAGAACTCGGCTGGGAAGCAGAATTAGGCATCACCCAAATGTGTGAAGACGCATGGCGTTGGCAAAGCAAGCATCCAAATGGATTTGAAGACTAAGATGGTGATGTCAATCATTGTCCCCTGTTTAAACGAAGAGGAAGTACTTCCTCTTTTTTATCAGGCTTTGGAAGCTTTACTTCCAGATTTGGAGACAGAAATCGAGTATGTCTTTGTCGACGATGGATCAAGTGATGGGACCTTGGAACTCTTAAAGTCCTATCGGGAGCAAAATCCGGCAGTTCATTATATTTCTTTCTCTCGAAATTTTGGCAAAGAAGCAGCTCTCTATGCAGGCTTGCAATATGCGACAGGAGATTTGGTGGTGGTGATGGATGCAGACCTCCAAGATCCTCCTAGTATGTTGCTTGAGATGAAAGCCTTACTAGACCAGAATGCAGACTTGGACTGTGTTGGGACCCGGAGAACTAGTCGGGAGGGAGAACCCTTCTTTCGTAGTTTCTGTGCTGATATCTTTTACCGCCTTATGCAAAAAATTAGCCCAGTAGCCTTGCCTTCAGGTGTCCGTGATTTTCGCATGATGAGACGGTCTGTAGTCGATGCTATTTTAGCTTTGACCGAGTCCAATCGTTTTTCAAAGGGGCTCTTTACCTGGGTCGGCTTTAAAACCCACTATCTGGACTATCCCAATGTCGAAAGGCAGGCTGGCAAGACCAGTTGGAGTTTTAGGCAACTCTTTTTCTACTCTATTGAAGGGATTGTTAACTTTTCAGATTTTCCCTTGATTATCGCCTTTGTGGCAGGTCTCTTATCTTGTTTTATTTCTCTACTTATGACCTTTTTTGTTGTAGTTCGAACCCTTATTTTGGGCAATCCGACATCGGGTTGGACCTCTCTGATGGCTGTTATTCTCTTTCTCGGAGGGATTCAACTCTTGACCATTGGGATTCTCGGCAAGTATATCAGTAAGATTTATCTAGAGACTAAAAAAAGACCACTTTATCTCGTCAAAGAAAAAAGTGACCTTCCTGATTTTACAGAAAAAAATAAAGAGAAAAGACTATAATTTTGCATGGAAATATGCTAAACTAGAAGGAGTGGAACGTTCTTGTCGATATCAGGGTTAATCTTTAATCAAGGCACGTGTTGGACAGTTTCTAACAGCTTCTACGACGTCCTGACTAGGAGAGATTTCTTTTTCTAGTTGGTCAGGGTCATCGTAAAAACGCACGATTCCATTATCGTGGTAATCAAATAATTCAGAATAAGTTTGGCAAAGCCCGCAGGCAATGCAGCGTTCAGGTATAAGTGTGATTTTCATATTTATATTGTAATAAGAAAAGTAAAAAAAAACAAGGAGTAAGGTATGGCAAAAGAACCGTGGCAAGAAGATATTTATGAGAATCAAGAAGAAACAAGATCAGAACGTCGCAAGAGAGAACAAGGTGGAGGAGTGCTGGCTAATCGTATCTTGACTATTTTAGCAAGTATTTTCTTTGTGATTGTAGTCGTGATGATTATTGTTCTGATCTATCTTTCATCGGGTGGGAGTAATCGCACAGCAGCCTTGAAAGATTTTCACGATTCAGATACAAAAGTAGAGCAAGTTTCTTCTACATCTAGTAGTAGTTCAGAGCAGGCATCTTCTAGTTCAGAGGAGAAGGTAGAAGAGTCATCTAGTAGCTCAGAACATCCAAATGATCCAGAAGGAACTACAAAAGTTATGGCTGGAGAAGGAGAAGCAGCTATTGCCGCTCGTGCAGGTATTTCAATTGCTCAATTAGAAGCATTGAATCCTGGACATATGGCTACAGGATCTTGGTTTGCAAATCCTGGAGATGTGATTAAGACTAGATAGGAGTCATAAATGAAGACGATTCAAATTGCTATCGATGGTCCAGCTTCCAGTGGTAAGAGTACGGTTGCTAAGATTATTGCTAAAGATTTTGGGTATACCTATCTAGATACAGGTGCTATGTATCGTGCAGCGACCTACATGGCTCTCAAGAACCAATTAGGAGTTGAACAAGTTGAAGAACTTTTAGCCTTATTGGACCAGCATCCAATCAGTTTTGGACGCTCAGAAACTGGAGAACAACTTGTCTTTGTAGGAGATGTGGATATTACCCATCCTATTCGTGAACATGAAGTGACCAATCATGTTTCAGCTATTGCAGCAATTCCTGAAGTACGAGAGAAACTAGTTTCTCTCCAACAAGAGATTGCCCAGCAAGGTGGGATTGTCATGGACGGTCGCGATATTGGGACTGTTGTATTGCCACAAGCAGAATTGAAAATTTTCCTAGTAGCTTCGGTAGATGAAAGAGCAGAGCGCCGTTACAAGGAAAATATTGCCAAGGGAATTGAAACAGACCTTGAAACCCTAAAAGAGGAAATTGCTGCGCGTGACTACAAGGATAGTCATCGTGAGACTTCACCTCTCAAACAAGCAGAGGATGCTGTCTACCTTGATACAACTGGTTTGAACATTCAAGAAGTAGTTGAAAAAATCAAAGCAGAAGCTGAAAAAAGAATGTAAATGTAGAGAAGCCGATAGATTGATATCGGTTTTTTTCTAAATTTGTCAAAATGCTGATTTTAAGGTATAATAGTTGCTGTTCGAGAAATTTTGATTTTCAAAGAATAGTGAATGATGATAAGGAGAAACCATGAACAACCTACCAAATTGCCCAAAATGTAACTCAGAGTATGTCTACGAAGACGGTGCCCTACTGGTTTGCCCAGAGTGTGCTCATGAGTGGAATCCTGCTGAAGTTGCAGATGTAGAAGAGGGCCTTGTTGCTATCGATGCCAACGGGAATAAATTGGCTGACGGTGATACTGTAACCCTCATCAAGGACTTGAAAGTAAAAGGTGCGCCAAAAGATTTGAAACAAGGGACGCGCGTGAAAAATATCCGCATCGTAGAGGGCGACCACAATATCGACTGTAAAATTGATGGCTTTGGTGCCATGAAACTCAAATCAGAGTTTGTGAAGAAAATTTAAGCATGTCAAAACACTATAAACTTGTATTTTATAGCCGTATCTTCTTGTTTCTAGCGGCTTTTACGGGAGTTTATCTTGAAATCGCCAAGCATGGTGGATTTGGGATGTTGCTCTATTATACGGTTCTGTCCAACCTTTTAGTCGCGATTTTTACGCTCTATCTCCTAAAGGTTATGAGCCGTTTAGGTGAAAACTGGCAAAGACCAAGTCTCTTGCGCTTAAAAGGTGGGGTCACCATGAGTATCATGATTACCTGTGTGATTTACCATTTCCTCTTGGCACCCATTGCGACTAATTTCTATACTCTAGAAAATTTCCTTTGCCACTATATCGTTCCCCTCTGGTTTTTAGCAGATACCCTCTTTTTTGACAAACAGGGTCAATACAAGATTTGGGATCCAATTGTGTGGACGATTTTACCCTTGCTTTATATGATTTTTGCTCTTTTTAATGGCTTGGTACTGAAACTTGATGTTCCTAATTCTAAGGTCAGTCCCTTCCCTTACTTCTTTTTGAATGTGAACAAGGGTTGGGATGTCGTGTTCAAGTGGTGTCTGATTATCTTTGTTGCCTATATGGTGGCAGGATTTATCTTCTACTTTATTAAGCAAATCAAGAGAAAGTCATCCTAATACTCTTCGAGAATCTCTTCAAATCACGTCAGTTTCGCCTTGCCGTATATATAGTTACTGACTTCGTCAGTTTCATCTACAACCTCAAAACCATGTTTTGAGCTGACTTCGTCAGTTCTATCTACAACCTCAAAGCAGTGCTTTGAGCAACCTGCGGCTAGCTTCCTAGTTTGCTCTTTGATTTTCATTGAGTATAAGACACAAGGGATTCATTTTCTAGTTTAAGAAGGAGTCTATACACCAAAGAGGCTTCTTCTTTTCTTGCCTGTTTGATAACTATCAAAAAAGTAGAAGATTAAGAGAAATATAGAAAGAGATTTCATGAAACAATTTTTAGAACGGGCCAGTATTTTGGCTCTCTCTCTCGTTTTGATTACATCCTTTTCCATCTCGAGTGCCCTGCCAGCCATGTTTGACTATTATCAAGGTTATCCTAAGGAACAAATTGAGCTCTTGGCGAGCTTGCCTTCCTTTGGAATCATGATTATGTTATTACTAAATGGTTTCTTAGAAAAAATATTTCCTGAGCGCTTACAGATCAGTTTGGGATTGCTGATTTTATCACTAAGTGGAACTGCTCCCTTTTGGTACCAAGCTTATCCTTTTGTCTTTGGAACACGGATTCTTTTTGGTTTAGGTGTTGGGATGATCAATGCCAAGGCCATTTCTATTATCAGTGAACGCTATCAAGGAAAAACGAGAATTCAGATGTTAGGGCTACGCGGTTCTGCAGAGGTCGTTGGGGCTTCTCTCATTACCTTGGCAGTCGGCCAATTGTTGGCCTTTGGTTGGACAGCTACTTTCTTAGCTTATAGTGCTGGATTTTTAGTTCTGATCCTTTATCTGCTCTTTGTACCTTATGGAAAAGAAAAGAAAGAAGTCAAGAAAAAAACGAAGGAAGCAAGTCGCTTAACTCGGGAAATGAAGGGCTTGATTTTTATCTTAGCTATTGAAGCGGCGGTTGTAGTTTGTACCAATACAGCTATTACCATCCGTATTCCAAGTCTGATGGTGGAAAGAGGACTGGGAGATGCCCAGTTATCTAGTTTTGTTCTTAGTGTCATGCAGTTAATCGGGATTGTGGCTGGTGTGAGTTTTTCTTTCCTGATTTCAATATTTAAAGAGAAACTGCTCCTCTGGTCTGGTATTACCTTCGGCTTGGGGCAAATTGTGATTGCCTTGTCTCCATCCTTGTGGGTGGTAGTGGCAGGAAGTATTCTGGCTGGCTTTGCCTACAGTGTAGCCTTGACGACAGTCTTTCAACTTGTCTCTGAAAGAATTCCAGCTAAACTCCTCAATCAAGCAACCTCATTTGCAGTTTTAGGCTGTAGTTTCGGAGCCTTTACGACTCCATTCGTTCTAGGTGCAATTGGCTTATTAACTCACAATGGGATGTTGGTCTTTGCCATCTTAGGATCTTGGTTAATTGTAACCTCTATCTTTGTCATGTACCTACTTCAAAAGAGAGCTTAGGATTGGTTTCCTAAGTTTTTCTTTTTTGGATTTTTGTACCCAGACAGTATTTGTTTTAGAACCTTGTTTACAGACTAATTTCTTGATAAAATAGAAGTTATGACAAGATATAAAGCAACTATTTCCTATGATGGTTACGCCTTTGCTGGTTTTCAGCGCCAGCCTCATGCGCGTAGTGTTCAGGAAGAAATTGAAAAAACCTTGACCAAGTTAAATAAAGGGCAAGCCATTACTGTTCACGGTGCTGGTAGGACAGATAGTGGGGTTCATGCCCTGGGACAGGTTATTCATTTTAACCTGCCTTATCAAATGGATGAGGAGAAGCTCCGTTTTGCTCTAGACACTCAGTCCCCTGAAGATATTGATGTGATTTCGATTGAGCTTGTGGCGGATGATTTTCATTGCCGTTATGCTAAGCACAGTAAGACCTATGAGTTTATCGTGGATAGGGGCCGTCCCAAAAATCCGATGCGCCGTCACTATGCCACCCACTTTCCTTATCCGCTTGATGTGGAACGGATGCGGGAGGCTATCAAAAAATTAGAAGGCACTCATGATTTCACCGGCTTTACAGCCTCTGGGACTAGTGTAGAGGATAAGGTTCGCACCATCACAGAAGCTAGTCTTAGGGTTGATGAGACAGGCCAGTTTTTGACCTTTACCTTTTCAGGAAATGGTTTCTTGTATAAGCAGATTCGTAATATGGTGGGGACACTGCTTAAAATCGGCAATAACCGCATGCCAGTAGAGCAGATTGACCTCATCTTGGAGAAAAAGGACAGGCAGCTTGCAGGTCCCACTGCAGCACCAAATGGTTTATATTTAAAGGAGATTCGTTATGAAGAATAATCGTATTTTAGCACTTTCTGGAAATGATATTTTTAGTGGTGGTGGTTTGTCAGCTGATTTGGCTACTTATACCTTGAACGGCTTGCATGGCTTTGTAGCAGTGACTTGTTTGACAGCCTTGACGGAAAAGGGCTTTGAAGTCTTTCCAACTGACGATACCATTTTTCAACATGAATTAGATAGCTTGCGTGATGTGGAGTTTGGGGGGATTAAGATTGGTCTTCTACCAACTGTCAGTGTGGCTGAGAAGGCCTTGGACTTTATCAAGCAATGCCCAGGAGTGCCTGTGGTTCTGGACCCTGTCTTGGTCTGCAAGGAAACACACGACGTAGCTGTAAGTGAACTCTGTCAAGAGTTGATTCGCTTTTTCCCTTATGTCAGTGTGATTACGCCTAATCTTCCTGAAGCAGAATTATTGACTGGTCAGGAAATCAAAACCTTGGAAGACATGAAAGCTGCAGCGCAGAAATTGCATGAATTAGGAGCGCCAGCAGTCATTATCAAGGGAGGCAATCGCCTTAGTCAGGACAAGGCTGTAGATGTCTTTTATGATGGACAAAACTTTACAGTCCTAGAAAATCCTGTCATTCAAGGGCAAAATGCTGGTGCAGGTTGTACCTTTGCCTCTAGCATTGCCAGTCACTTGGTTAAAGGTGATGAACTTTTACCAGCACTAGAAAGCTCTAAGGATTTCGTTTATCGTTCTATTGCACAAGCAGATCAGTATGGAGTAAGACAATATGAAGCAAACCAAAACAACTAAAATCGCCCTTGTATCCCTCTTAACCGCCCTCTCTGTGGTTCTAGGTTATTTCTTAAAAATTCCAACACCGACAGGCATTTTAACTCTTTTAGATGCGGGTGTCTTCTTTACGGCCTTCTACTTTGGTAGTCGTGAAGGGGCTGTAGTAGGAGGACTAGCAGGTTTCTTGATTGACCTCTTATCAGGCTATCCTCAGTGGATGTTCTTTAGCTTGGTCAACCATGGCTTGCAGGGATTTTTCGCAGGATTTAAAGGAAAAACTCAGTGGTTAGGCCTTATCTTAGCAACGATTGCCATGGTAGGGGGTTACGCCTTGGGTTCTACATTGATGAATGGCTGGGCAGCAGCCCTACCAGAAATCCTACCGAATTTCATGCAAAATATGGTAGGGATGATTGTAGGATTTATTCTTAGTCAAAGTATTAAGAAGATTAAGTAAAGAGTCTGAGCCAAAAGTCTTTCAAATTAGAAAAACGCATAGTATCAGGTCTTGAAACCTTGATACTATGCGTTTTATTGTGGGAAGATTTTCGAAGAATATTAATCAAAATAAAGCAAGTCTTTGCTGGTGCTTGTAAAGAGGTCAAAGCCATCCTTGGTAACAACACCGCAGTCTTCAATACGAACACCGACTTTACCAGGGATATAGATACCTGGTTCAACAGAGAAGCACATGCCTTCTTCGATGACTATGTCGTTTCCTTCCATGATAGATGGGAATTCATGGACATCCATACCGATACCATGACCGAGACGGTGGTTGAAGTATTCGCCGTAACCAGCTTTTTCGATGACCTCACGGGCAGCGCGGTCCACTTCATGGGCAGTCACACCTGGCTTGATAAAGTCAAGAGCAGCTTGTTGGGCTTCAAGAGTCAAGTTGTAAATGTCTTTCTTGAATTGGTCAGGTTTACCGACAGCGACTGTACGAGTCATATCTGACGCGTAGCCATTGACGAGGACACCAAGGTCAAAGAGGAGAAGAGCATCATTTTCCACCTTGTTAGCTGCTGGGATACCGTGTGGATTTGCAGCATTGTCACCAGTCAAGACCATGGTATCAAAGCTCATTTCATAGCCTTCACGTTTCATGGCAAAGTCAATTTGGGCAATAATATCTGTCTCAGTCTTATCAAGAGAAATATTGTCAAAACCAACATTGACAGCCTTGTCCGCATAGAGACCTGCCACCATCATTTTTTGCACTTCATCAGCTGATTTGATGAGGCGCATGCGTTGGATACGAGGAGTGAGGTTTTCAAACTCAGCAGTTTCAAAAACGGTTTTTAAACCATGATATTTGGTCAAGATAAGATTGTCAAACTCAACAGCGACACGTTTGAAGTCAAGTTGAGGAAGAGCATGTTTCATTTTTTGCCATGGATTTTCAGAATCCACATAGCCCACAACTGGGAAGGAAACGGTGCTGCTTGCACGTTCTACTTCAAGGGCTGGGACAAAGAGGAGAGGTTCCTGATTTGCTAGGACAAAAAGGAACATTTGGCGTTCATGGGGATCACTGTAAAAGCCAGTGAGGTAATTGATTGTGACGGGGTCAGATACGACAGCGACGTCTAGTTTTTCTGATTCAAGATATGTTACGATTTGTTGTAATTTAGACATATGCTACCTTCTTTCTACCCCTCTATTTTGGCAAAAAAAGAGAGAAAATGCAAGGGAGAAGGGTAAAAGAACAGACAAAAAGAACTCCGACAAGATAACGGAGTTCTTTGATATCATTTTCCTTTGTTTAAGAAAAGTCAGCCTTGCTTTTGACATCACTGTATTCTTCAGCGATTTCTTGGCTGAGAATGTCCTCATAAGCAGGGAGTTGAATGTCCTGACCATATTTCTTCTTGAGGGCAGTAGTGACTAGGCGATAAGCTAGATTGGCATTACGAGAGAGGATAGGCCCGTGGAAGTAGGAACCAAAGACATTCTTATAATGAACACCTTCGCCGACTTTTTCTTCGTTATTTCCATTTCCATAGACAACCTGTCCCAGCGGTTTTTGATCATCTGAGAGGAAGGTACGGCCCTGATGATTTTCAAAACCATAGTAGGTTTCATCGAAATCTTCATTGTGAATCTTGATGTCCCCGATAAAACGGTTATTGGTCTGGTTGAGCGTGTAGTGGCCCATGACCCCTAGTCCTTCGATGCGTCTCCCTGAAGCTTCAACATAATATTGGCCCAATAGTTGGAAACCACCGCAGATAGCCAGAACCACACCGTCGTTTTGGATGTAGTTGTCAATGCTCTCTTTTTTAGCAGGTAGGTCGTCTGCAATGATACTCTGTTCAAAGTCTTGACCACCACCGAAAAAGGCAATGTCGTAGTGATTTTCATCAAAGTTATCATGGAGAGAAACGATGTCAACCGTCACATGGGCTCCCAGTTTTTCAGCCACATACTTGAGCATGAGGATGTTTCCATTGTCCCCATAGGTATTCATGAGATTTCCGTAGAGGTGGGCAATGTTGAGCTGATAGGGGTAATTGCCAGCTTTTGAGGAAAGTGAAGTATAAACCATTAGTTCATCTCCTTTCTAACAATCTGACGACTAGCCAGCAGTTCGCGGAATTCAAGCATAGCAGTATAGGTAGCTAGAATATAAGCATGCTTGCAGTCTTGGTTCTCAATGGTCTTAAGAACTTGCTCCAGACTACTTGTTTCAGTAATTTTATCAGCTGGATAGCCAGTTACTCGTAGACGACGTGCGATTTCAGAATGGCGAACACCGCCAGCGTTGATTTCGGGAATGTCCATGTCAGTGATTTGTTCAAAATCAGCATCCCAGATCCAGCTGGTGTCAATTCCATCTGCATAGTTGGCATTTAGGAGGACAGAGAGGCTAAATGGATAAGGAGCTAGTTTAATCATCTCGATAGCTTGGGTCGCACCGACTGGATTTTTAATCAAGACGAGGGTGCATTCCTTGTCACCGATATGGAAGGTTTCCTGGCGTCCAAAGACAGCACGACTCTTATCAAATCCCTGCTTGATTAGTTGGGAATCTGCGCCGAGGAAACGGGCGATAGCCACAGCAGCTAGGGCGTTGTAGATGTTGTAAAGTCCACCGATTTGGATGCCGTATTCTTGGCCGTCAATGACAAAGCGAGAGCGATTGTTGGTTAACTCAACTAGTTCTGTCAAGCGATAGTCGAGATCAGGACGTTTACATCCACAACCTTCACAGATATAGGCACCCAAGTTTGCATAAGTATTGTGCTCATATTTGAGGATGCCTTGGCAGTCAGGGCAGAGGATTCCTTCGGTATTATAGTGAGCCAGCTGAGCTGGACCTTTCTCCAAGTCAAAACCAAAATACTGTACAGGATTTGGAATAGCTGGCTTGTAGAAAAGTGGACTGTCTCCATTAAGAAGAACAGTGGCAGTAGGCACCTTACGAATGGCATCCAAAATCATCTTGTAAGTTGTGTAAATCTCACCATAGCGGTCCATCTGGTCACGGAAAATATTAGTAATAACAAATAAGCTTGGCTTGATGTAGTCACAGATACGAGATAGACTGGCTTCGTCGATTTCTAAGACGGCAATATTTTTCCCAGTTTTTGAAGATTTGGCTGTTAAGAAGGTTGTCGCAATCCCTGTAATCATGTTGGCACCGCTTGGGTTGGTAAGAACCTGACCATAAACCTCTTTTAAAATGCCGACAGTGAGGGCAGTTGTCAGGGTTTTTCCGTTGGTTCCAGTGACTACGACAATCTCATAGTTCTTAGCTAGGTTTTGTAAAATATCTTTATCAAATTGAAGGGCGACTTTTCCTGGGAGCGTACTTCCACGGCCAAGACGGCTCAAAACGAAGTGGGAAGAACGCCCAGCAAGAAGGCCCAAGGTAGTTTTTAATTTCATGTTTCTATTATATCATAAAAGAGGGAAAAGACGGATTTGAGGTTCCGCAGAAGTAAAAACAGCCCACAGAGGGCTGTTCGTTAAGATGAGATTTTAACTTATACTCAATGAAAATCAAAGAACAAACTAGGAAGCTAGCCGCAAGCTGTACTTGAGTACGGTAAGGCGACGCTGACGTGGTTTGAATTTGATTTTCGAAGAGTATTAAATCGCAAACAAGTCATTCAAGTTTTCAGCCAAGGTTGGGTGAGTGAAGATTTGTTTTGTGAAGTAAGTGTAAGGAATCTTGTTGTCCATAGCAACAGTGATGATGTTGATGATTTCTTGAGAACCTTCTGAGAAGATGCTTGCTCCAAGAATTTCTTTTGTTTCAGTATTAACCACAGCTTTGAAAGCTCCACGAAGGTCTCCGTTTACGTGACCACGAGGCATGGCTGCAACAGGAATTTCCTTAACGGCGTATGGAAGTTTCAAATCAGCTGCTTGGCTTTCAGTCAAACCAACTTGTGAAAGTGCAGGTGTGATAAACATGGTGTTTGGTACATTGAGACGGTCTTCAAGCGTGTAGCTGCCATCTCCAGCAAGGTAGCTGTAAACAACACGGAAGTCATCAAGTGAAATGTAAGTAAATTGAAGTCCACCGTTGACATCCCCAACCGCAAATACACCAGGAACGTTTGTTTGACAATGTTTGTCTACTTTAATAGCACCACGTTCAGTTAGTTCAATATCTGTATTTTCAAGTTGAAGTGGTTCTACATTTGGTTTGCGTCCAGTTGCGTAAAGAAGGGCATCGAAACGGTAAGTTTCGTTTTCAGTCACAACGAGCACTTGGTCACCGTCGTTTTTGATTTCAGTAGTACGGATATTTTGAAGCAATTCAATACCGTCTTCTTCCATGTATTGTTTAGCAAGAGCTGCGATGGAAGGTTCTGCACGAGGTAGGAAAGTATCCAAGGCATCTAGGACTGTAACCTTGCTTCCAAGTTTGTTGTATAGGCCGGCAAATTCAAGACCGATATTTCCACCACCAAGGACTCCAAGGTTTTCAGGTAATTTGTCCAAGTTTTGGATACCTGTTGAGTCAAAGACGTTTTTGCTTGTAGCAAGTCCAGGGATTGGCAAGACGTTTGAAACAGCACCAGTGTTGATGACGATTGTTTCAGCAGTCAGTTCTTTCTTTTCATCACCAGCTTGGATTTCGATGACTTTATTTGAAAGGAAGTGAGCTTCCGCATCAAAGATATCGACGCCTGTACCAGCAACAGTCGCATAGTTTTTACCGTTGAGGCGACTAGTGATAGTGTTTTTGGTAGCAATCACTTCTTCAAAAGACAAGTCTTTCTCAGCAGCAACCAGCAAAGTTTTAGTTGGGATACAACCGATGTTGATACAAGTTCCACCGTACATAGCTTTGCTACGTTCAACGAGGGCAACTTTTTTACCAGCTGAAGCCAATTTACCTGCTAGTGTTTTACCAGCTTTACCAAATCCGATAACGATTAAATCATAAGTTAACATTTAGAGTTCCTCCTATTCGAATTTCATTCTAGCATAAGAAAAAAACTTTTGCACAATTCTGCTACGCTTTAAAAAAGTTTATGAAATAGTGGAAATTTCATCCTTATTTTCTCTGAAAAATCGTTTACATGAGTTTATCGATAGATTGGGCTATCTTTTGCTTCTCTCTTGTGTTATACTAGATAGGTTGCAAAGAAAACAGTACTTTTCTTTTGTGGAAAAGAAGCAACACGATTTTATATCCAGTATATGAAAATACGTCATAAAAAGAAAAGTATAAACTAAGCCCTATAGGGTGGCTTCGCACCACCTTTAGAAAGAAGAATATCGTGAAATTTAATGAATTAAACTTGTCTGCTGATTTGCTAGCAGAGATTGAAAAAGCTGGTTTTGTAGAAGCCAGTCCGATCCAAGAACAAACCATTCCCTTGGCCCTTGAAGGCAAGGACGTTATCGGTCAAGCTCAGACTGGTACAGGAAAAACTGCAGCCTTTGGCTTGCCTACCCTTGAAAAAATCCGTACAGAAGAAGCAACCATCCAAGCCTTGGTCATCGCTCCAACTCGTGAACTTGCTGTCCAAAGTCAAGAAGAACTTTTCCGCTTTGGTCGTAGTAAGGGAGTCAAAGTCCGCTCAGTATATGGCGGATCAAGCATTGAAAAACAAATTAAGGCTCTTAAATCTGGTGCCCATATCGTGGTGGGAACTCCAGGTCGCCTCTTGGACTTGATTAAACGCAAGGCCTTGAAATTACAAGATATTGAAACTCTTATCCTTGACGAAGCGGATGAAATGCTCAATATGGGCTTCCTAGAAGATATCGAGGCCATCATTTCTCGTGTCCCTGAAAACCGTCAAACTTTGCTTTTCTCAGCAACTATGCCAGATGCCATCAAACGTATCGGTGTTCAGTTTATGAAAGAACCTGAGCATGTCAAGATTGCTGCTAAGGAATTGACAACAGAATTGGTTGACCAATACTATATTCGTGTTAAAGAACAAGAAAAGTTTGATACCATGACTCGTCTCATGGATGTGGAACAGCCTGAGCTTGCTATCGTATTTGGTCGTACAAAACGTCGTGTAGATGAATTGACTCGTGGTTTGAAAATCCGTGGCTTCCGTGCAGAAGGAATTCATGGTGATTTGGACCAAAACAAACGTCTTCGTGTCCTTCGTGACTTCAAAAATGGTAATCTCGATGTTTTGGTTGCGACAGACGTTGCAGCGCGTGGCTTGGATATTTCAGGTGTGACCCATGTCTATAACTACGATATTCCACAAGATCCTGAAAGTTATGTTCACCGTATCGGTCGTACAGGTCGTGCTGGTAAGTCAGGTCAGTCTATTACTTTCGTATCACCAAATGAAATGGGCTACCTCCAAATCATTGAAAACTTGACTAAGAAACGTATGAAAGGTCTCAAACCTGCAAGTGCAGAAGAAGCCTTCCAAGCAAAAAAACAGGTAGCTCTCAAGAAAATCGAACGTGATTTTGCAGATGAAACTATCCGTGGCAACTTTGAGAAATTTGGTAAGGATGCTCGTAAGCTAGCTGCCGAATTTACTCCAGAAGAATTGGCAATGTATATCTTGAGTCTGACTGTTCAAGACCCAGATAGTCTTCCTGAAGTGGAGATTGCACGTGAAAAACCACTGCCATTTAAACCATCAGGTAATGGCTTCGGTGGTAACGCTAAGGGAGGTCGTCGTGGAGATGACCGTCGTGATAATCGCCGAGGAGACAACCGTCGTGGTGGTCGCCGTGATGATTTCAAAAAAGGAAGTCGTGGCAACGATCGTTTTGATAAGGAAAAACGTTACCGTAAGGATAATAAAAAACCACGCAATACTTCAAGCGAAAAGAAAACAGGCTTTGTTATTCGTAACAAGGGCGATAAATAATAAAAAGCGGTTCAAAATGAATCGCTTTTTTATATAAGGAGACCGAATGGAAAAAGAAAGATAAATAAAATAGATATATTATCTTTTTGTAATATTATAATACACAAAAATAGGGGGCTTGTCAATAGAAAAGAAGCAATTTAATTAAAAATATTCTTGTTTTTTCAAATTGCAATTAAATAAGCAATTTTCAGATAATAATTGAAAATTCAAGCTGTTTATGTTATAATGATAGCGATTAAATTCGAGGTGAAAAATGGCACATTTATTAGAAAAAACTAGAAAAATTACTTCTATCCTGAAGCGCTCAGAGGAGCAGTTGCAGGAAGAACTTCCCTACAATGCGATTACCCGTCAATTGGCAGATATTATTGACTGTAACGCCTGTATCGTCAATAGCAAGGGACGTCTCCTTGGTTATTTTATGCGTTACAAAACCAATACAGATCGTGTAGAGCAGTTCTTCCAAACTAAGATTTTCCCAGATGACTACATTCAAGGTGCGAACATGATTTACGATACAGAAGCCAATCTGACAGTTGATCATGATTTAAGCATTTTTCCTGTGGAAAGTCGTGCCGACTTTCCAGATGGTTTGACGACTATTGCACCGATTCATGTATCAGGGATTCGACTTGGTTCTTTGATTATTTGGCGCAATGATAAAAAATTCGAAGACGAGGACTTGATTCTTGTTGAGATTGCGAGTACCGTTGTTGGGATTCAACTCCTTAATTTCCAACGTGAGGAAGATGAGAAAAATATCCGTCGCCGTACTGCTGTTACCATGGCGGTTAATACTCTGTCTTACTCCGAACTTCGTGCTGTTTCAGCCATTTTAGGGGAATTAAATGGAAATGAAGGGCAGTTGACTGCGTCTGTGATTGCAGACCGTATTGGAATAACCCGTTCTGTGATTGTCAATGCCCTTCGTAAACTTGAGTCTGCAGGGATTATTGAAAGTCGCTCACTTGGAATGAAGGGAACCTATCTTAAGGTCTTGATTTCAGATATTTTTGAAGAAGTGAAGAAAAGAGATTACTAATGACTAAGGCTTTGATTTCGATTGATTATACAGAAGATTTTGTTGCAGATAGTGGAAAATTGACAGCAGGTGCTCCAGCTCAGGCGATTTCGGATGCCATCAGCAAGGTAACTCGGTTAGCTTTTGAACGCGGAGATTACATCTTTTTTACCATCGATGCTCATGAAGAAAACGATTGTTTCCATCCAGAAAGCAAGCTGTTTCCTCCTCACAATTTGATTGGAACTAGTGGACGGAATTTATACGGAGATTTGGGGACCTTTTATCAAGAGCATAGTTCAGACAGTCGTGTCTTTTGGATGGATAAACGCCATTACTCTGCTTTTTCAGGGACTGACCTGGATATCCGTTTGAGAGAGCGTCGAATTTCTACAGTTATTTTAACCGGAGTTTTGACGGATATCTGTGTCCTGCATACAGCTATAGATGCCTATAATCTAGGGTATGACATCGAGATTGTTAAACCGGCTGTTGCATCTATCTGGCCTGAAAATCATCAATTTGCCCTAGGTCATTTCAAAAATACACTTGGAGCTAAGTTAGTAGATGAAAATCTAAATGAATTTTCAGAGTAATTTGGTTGATGAAATGAAAAAAATTGAAAAAAAGTGTTGACAAGCATCCTAAAAGTTGATATACTAGTAAAGTAATCGACGCGGGGATGGCGGAATTGGCAGACGCGCAGGACTAAGGATCCTGTGACCGCTTTAGGTCGTGAGGGTTCAAGTCCCTCTCTCCGCATAGGATAAGAGTTAGCTTAGGCTAGCTCTTTTGTTTTCATATAATTCAAGTAGAGCAAAAAAATTTTGCTCTTTTTTGTATTTCATAAACATTTCATATTTGGATTTTATAATAGTCTTACAAATATGGAGGTGACAAATGAATCCGATCCAAAGAGCTTGGGCTTATGTCAGCAGAAAACGACTGAGAAGTTTTATTTTATTTCTGATTTTATTGGTCCTATTGGCTGGAATTTCAGCCTGTTTGACTCTGATGAAGTCCAACAAAACAGTTGAAACCAATCTTTACAAATCACTCAATACCTCTTTTTCTATTAAGAAGATAGAAAATGGTCAGACATTCAAGTTGTCAGACCTAGCATCTGTAAGCAAGATTAAGGGACTGGAAAATGTTTCTCCTGAACTCGAGACGGTCGCAAAACTAAAAGACAAGGAAGCAGTGAGTGGCGAGCAGAGCGTGGAACGTGATGATTTGTCCGCTGCGGATAAGAATTTGGTTAGCTTAACAGCTCTTGAAGATTCATCTAAGGATGTCACCTTTACCAGCTCGGCTTTCAACTTAAAAGAAGGGCGACATCTTCAAAAAGGGGATTCAAAGAAAATCATCATCCACGAAGAGTTGGCTAAGAAGAATAGTCTTTCCCTTCATGACAAGATTGCCTTAGATGCTGGTCAGTCAGAAGCTGGCAAAGGGCAAACAGTGGAGTTTGAGATTGTCGGCATCTTTTCTGGTAAAAAACAAGAGAAATTTACAGGCTTGTCTTCTGACTTCAGTGAAAACCAAGTCTTTACAGACTATGAAAGTAGCCAAAGCCTTTTGGGAAATGGTGAATCTCTAGTCAGTGCAGCGCGCTTTTATGTAGAAAATCCTAAGGAAATGGACGAACTCATGAAGCAGGTAGAAAACTTGGCCTTGGGAAATCAAGGCTACCAAGTTGAGAAGGAAAATAAGGCTTTTGAACAAATCAAAGACTCGGTTGCTACCTTCCAAACCTTCCTAACCATCTTCCTTTATGGGATGTTGATAGCAGGAGCAGGGGCCTTAATTCTTGTTTTGTCTCTCTGGTTGAGAGAAAGGGTCTATGAAGTGGGGATTTTACTGGCACTTGGAAAAGGCAAGAGCTCGATCTTCCTACAATTCTGTTTAGAGGTAGTTCTGGTATCTATTGGTGCTTTGCTTCCAGCATTTGCTACAGGAAACGCAATCACATCCTACCTACTCCAAACTCTACTAGCAAGTGGAGATCAGGCAAGCTTACAAAATACACTAGCCAAAACAAGTGGTCTATCAAGTAGTTTATTATCTTTTGCAGAGTCCTATGTCTTTCTGTTGTTGATTAGTTGCTTATCTGTAGCCCTTTGTTTCCTATTCTTATTTAGAAAATCGCCTAAAGAAATTTTATCATCTATTAGTTAAGAAGGAGAAATCATGACTTTATTACAATTACAAGACCTTACCTACCGTTATAAGAACACTGCTGAAGCAGTCCTATATCAGATCAATTATAATTTTGAACCCGGGAAATTTTACAGTATTATTGGGGAGTCAGGAGCAGGAAAATCCACACTCTTGTCCCTCCTTGCTGGTCTAGATAGTCCTGTTGAAGGTTCTATCCTTTTTCAAGGAGAGGATATTCGTAAGAAGGGCTATTCTTACCATCGCATGCACCATATTTCCCTGGTCTTTCAAAATTATAACTTGATAGATTATCTTTCTCCACTGGAAAATATCCGCTTGGTCAACAAAAAGGCAAGCAAGGATACACTTCTTGAGCTTGGTTTGGATGAAAGTCAGATCAAGCGGAATGTTCTCCAGTTATCAGGTGGTCAACAGCAACGTGTTGCTATCGCTCGTAGTCTGGTATCAGAAGCTCCAGTGATTCTAGCGGATGAGCCAACAGGAAATCTGGACCCTAAAACTGCTGGAGATATTATCGAACTGCTCAAATCACTTGCTGAGAAAACAGGAAAATGTGTAATAGTCGTTACCCACAGTAAAGAAGTGGCGCAAGCGTCAGATATTACACTTGAATTGAAGGATAAGAAACTTACTGAAACTCGCAATACTACAAAATAAGATGAGCTCGTTTTGATAGAATTATTAAATCAAATCTAGAAAGGGAATCTATGTTACACAACGCATTTGCCTATGTTACAAGGAAGTTTTTCAAATCGATTGTTATCTTCCTGATTATTCTCCTCATGGCGAGCTTGAGTTTGGTCGGCTTGTCGATCAAGGGAGCTACTGCTAAGGCTTCTCAGGAGACCTTTAAAAATATCACCAATAGCTTCTCCATGCAAATCAATCGTCGCGTCAATCAAGGTACGCCACGTGGTGCTGGGAATATCAAGGGTGAAGATATCAAAAAAATCACTGAAAACAAGGCCATCGAGTCTTATGTTAAACGTATCAACGCTATCGGGGATTTGACTGGATATGACCTGATTGAAACGCCAGATACCAAGAAAAATCTAACACCTGATCGTGCTAAACATTTTGGAAGCAGCTTGATGATCACTGGTGTCAATGACTCTTCCAAAGAAGACAAGTTTGTCTCTGGTTCTTATAAGCTGGTCGAAGGTGAGCACTTAACAAACGACGACAAGGACAAGATCCTCCTGCACAAGGACTTGGCAGCCAAACACGGCTGGAAAGTAGGGGACAAGGTCAAACTAGACTCTAATATCTACGATGCAGATAATGAAAAAGGAGCCAAGGAAACAGTCGAAGTGACAATCAAGGGACTCTTTGATGGCCACAATAAGTCGGCAGTAACCTACTCACAAGAACTATACGAGAACACAGCTATCACAGACATCCATACAGCTGCTAAACTATATGGATACACAGAAGACACAGCTATTTATGGGGACGCAACCTTCTTTGTAACAGCAGACAAGAACTTGGATGATGTTATGAAAGAGTTGAATGGCATTAGTGGTATCAACTGGAAGAGCTATACACTCGTTAAGAGCTCCTCTAACTACCCAGCTCTTGAGCAATCCATCTCTGGCATGTACAAGATGGCCAACCTCCTCTTCTGGGGCAGCTTGAGCTTCTCAGTTCTTCTCCTTGCCCTCTTACTCAGCCTTTGGATCAACGCTAGACGCAAGGAAGTGGGAATCCTGCTCTCTATTGGTCTCAAGCAGGCAAGTATCTTGGGTCAATTCATCACTGAATCCATCTTGATTGCCATTCCTGCTCTTGTTTCTGCTTACTTCTTAGCTACTTACACAGCGCGTGCGATTGGAAATACTGTTCTTACCAATGTCACTTCAGGTGTTGCCAAGCAAGCCAGCAAGGCAGCTCAAGCCTCTAACCTGGGTGGCGGTGCAGAAGTAGATGGCTTTAGCAAGACCTTGTCGAGCCTAGATATTTCTATTCAGACATCAGACTTTATCATTGTCTTTGTCCTAGCCTTGGTTCTAGTGGTTCTCGTTATGGCGCTTGCTTCAAGCAATCTCCTCAGAAAACAACCAAAAGAGCTCTTGCTGGATAGCGAATAACAAACTTGCTACCTATTCTCCCCTAAATGGGGTATAATATAGGTAGCATTTTTATCTATTTCATTTTGATAAGGTCTCTTTCTTTTAAGATGAAACTGAGATAATTTACAAGAAATTTAAAGGAATGTGAAACGTTTTTCTATGAAAATTTTAATTGTAGAAGATGAAGAGATGATCCGTGAGGGGATTAGTGATTATTTGACGGATTGTGGTTATGAAACCATTGAGGCAGCGGACGGTCAGGAAGCTCTGGAGCAATTTTCTAGCTATGAGGTAACCTTGGTTTTACTGGATATCCAGATGCCCAAGCTCAACGGCCTAGAAGTCCTAGCTGAGATTCGTAAAACCAGTCAGGTTCCTGTCCTGATGTTGACTGCCTTTCAGGATGAGGAATACAAAATGAGTGCTTTTGCCTCTCTGGCAGATGGCTATCTGGAAAAACCTTTCTCCCTCTCCCTCTTAAAAGTGAGGGTGGACGCGATTTTCAAGCGCTATTATGATACAGGACGAATCTTCTCCTATAAAGATGCCAGGGTGAATTTTGAGAGCTACAGTGCCAGTCTAGCAGGTGAGGAAGTAGCCATCAATGCAAAAGAGTTGGAAATTCTGGACTATCTGGTGAAAAATGAAGGAAGGGCCTTGACTCGTTCTCAGATAATCGATGCTGTCTGGAAGGTGACAGATGAGGTTCCCTTTGACCGTGTTATTGATGTCTATATCAAGGAATTACGGAAAAAGCTAGATTTGGACTGTATCCTCACTGTGCGCAATGTTGGTTATAAATTGGAGCGAAAATGAAACGAACAGGTTTATTTACAAAGATATTTATCTATACCTTCTCGATTTTTAGTGTTCTGGTAATTTGTCTTCATTTAGCCATTTATTTTCTCTTTCCTTCGACTTATCTGAGTCATCGTCAGGAAACCATTGACCAGAAAGCGACAGCCATTGCCCAATCCCTAGAAGGAAAGGATAGGCAAAGTATTGAGCAAGTCTTAGACTTGTATTCCCAGACCAGTGAGATCAAGGGGACAGTAAAGGGAGAGATGACTGAGGACAAGTTAGAAGTCAAGGACAGTCTTCCTCTGGATACGGACCGTCAGACAACCTCTCTTTTTATCGAGGAGCGCGAGGTGAAAACGCAAGATGGTGGGACTATGACTCTCCAGTTTCTAGCGTCCATGGATTTGCAAAAGGAAGCAGAGCAGATTAGTCTTCAATTTCTTCCCTATACCTTGCTGGCCTCCTTTCTGATTTCCCTCTTGGTAGCCTATATCTATGCTCGGACCATTGTTGCTCCGATATTGGAAATCAAGCGAGTGACCCGTCGGATGATGGATTTGGATGCCCAAGTGCGATTACGCGTGGATTCTAAGGATGAGATTGGTGATCTCAAGGAACAAATCAATAGCCTCTACCAGCATCTTTTGACTGTTATTGCGGACTTGCATGACAAGAATGAAGCTATTCTCCAGCTGGAGAAGATGAAGGTCGAATTCCTACGAGGGGCTTCTCATGAACTGAAAACACCTCTGGCCAGTTTGAAAATTCTGATCGAAAACATGAAAGAAAATGTCGGGCGTTATAAGGATAGAGACCACTATCTGGGAGTTGCCTTAGGAATTGTGGATGAGCTCAATCACCATGTTCTCCAGATACTTTCTCTCTCGTCTGTACAGGAATTACGAGATGATAGGGAACAAATTGACTTACACCAGATGACGCAAAGTCTGGTCAAGGATTATGCTTTGCTAGCCAAGGGGAGAGAACTTCAGGTAGACATTAGTCTAACCCATCAGCAGGCTTACATAAACCCATCTGTCATGAAACTAATCCTATCGAATCTCATCAGCAATGCTATCAAGCACTCCACTTCAGGTGGCCTGGTCCGCATTGGCGAGAGAGAAGGAGAACTCTATATAGAGAATAGCTGTAGTCCTGAAGAACAAGAAAAATTGGCCCAGTCTTTTTCTGAAAATGCTAGTCGCAAGGCCAAGGGTTCGGGGATGGGACTCTTTGTGGTCAAAAGTTTATTAGAACACGAGAAATTACCTTATCATTTTGAGATGCAAGATGATCGCTTGACCTTCTTCATACGTTATCCCAAAGTCACTCAGGACTAATAAAAAGAAAGGGTTTACATTGGTTGGATTGTAAGAAATTCAATCTAAAGTATGGGAAAAACTAGCTTTTTTTATCAAAAAGTGATAAAATGAACAATGTAAATGGGATGTCCCAAAAAATATATAGGAGGCCTGACAAATGGCAATCGTTTCAGCAGAAAAATTTGTCCAAGCAGCTCGTGACAACGGTTATGCAGTTGGTGGATTTAACACAAACAACCTTGAGTGGACTCAAGCTATCTTGCGTGCAGCAGAAGCTAAAAAAGCTCCAGTTTTGATCCAAACTTCAATGGGTGCTGCTAAATACATGGGTGGTTACAAAGTTGCTCGCAACTTGATCGCTAACCTTGTTGAGTCAATGGGTATCACTGTACCAGTAGCTATCCACCTTGACCACGGTCACTACGAAGATGCACTTGAGTGTATCGAAGTTGGTTACACTTCAATCATGTTTGACGGTTCACACCTTCCAGTTGAAGAAAACCTTAAATTGGCTAAAGACGTTGTTGAAAAAGCACACGCTAAAGGTATCTCAGTAGAAGCTGAAGTTGGTACTATTGGTGGTGAAGAAGACGGTATCATCGGTAAAGGTGAATTGGCTCCAATCGAAGACGCTAAAGCAATGGTTGCAACTGGTATCGACTTCTTGGCAGCTGGTATCGGTAACATCCACGGTCCTTACCCAGCAAACTGGGAAGGTCTTGACCTTGACCACTTGAAGAAATTGACAGAAGCTCTTCCAGGCTTCCCAATCGTATTGCACGGTGGTTCAGGTATTCCTGACGACCAAATCCAAGCAGCTATCAAACTTGGTGTTGCGAAAGTTAACGTTAACACTGAATGCCAAATCGCATTCGCTAACGCAACTCGTAAATTTGCTCGTGACTACGAAGCAAACGAAGCTGAATACGACAAGAAGAAACTCTTCGACCCACGTAAATTCTTGGCTGACGGTGTAAAAGCTATCCAAGCATCAGTTGAAGAACGTATCGACGTATTCGGTTCAGAAGGTAAAGCTTAATCTAGCTGAACAATACAGATGAAACCTGCCTGTGAAGGTGGGTTTTTTGTGTTTTCTTTTATAGAGAATATACTAAAGACTACTATATCCAAAGTTGTTAAACGAATGTAATTTTTTACAATGATTCTAAGACTACTCTTAGCGAACGAATATAACAGCTTTAAACCTGTTTTCAAAAGAAATCACTGCCTTTCCCAAAGTAAATTGGAACACCTAATTTTTAGGAATACAGAGTAGCTAAATTAATGATAGAACTTTTATTCAAAATAACAATATGATTTTTCTAGTTTCGTGATCTAAGTATTAAAGGTATCCAAACAGATTAGGGAGATAAAATAATAATAAAAACCAATAATAGTTGACTTTTTTGAAAGAAAATCTTAAAATAAGACTATAAATTTCAATGAGGTGCTCTATGGAAAATTTACCAACCAAAATCTTTAAGTTTGCTCAAGTATTTTCAACAAATCGCAAGAAAGATATTGAAAAAATATATTCTGATAATGAGTTCGAGACTAAAAATAGTCGTCATAGTTTAAATTGGGATTTTATCTATCGAGATATTGCAATTATTGCTCAATCAAATGGATTAGTTTCACCTGTTATGCATATGGGTGCTCTATGGACAGCGAGAGGTGTAATTATCGAGGGAATCTTGTATGTTTTTATGATGCACAATAGATTTGAAGACGTTACTGAGAATTACGAAAAACATCACTATCTTACTTGTATAGCACGTTCAAAAAATTCCCATTTAAATGGAAAAGAGAAGGGTACATTGTCAATTGAATTATTTAACGACCTAGATAACGATGAGTTGAGCGAATCGCAAATTGCGCAATCGAAGAAGTTGTTAGGAGAGTTTTATAATTTAATTGATGAGATTAGAGTTATTACATTTGATAAGAAGACCCAAGAAGTGAGCGTTAACCAAGTAAATGCCTTTTGTGAATTTATTGATGCTGTAAATATCACAGAATTTGATTTTACAAAACTTGAAGAAGATGGACGTGGAAATAATCCTGAAAAACCTCTTGTTGCATTGAAATCTGACGTACAGAGACAATTGGAGTCCCAAAAGCATGTTAGTCTTTATGTTGAAAAAAAGGAAGAGAATGCTAAATTATGATATTTTATATAAAATAGGTGTAAATAATGCTTCAGATTAGTTTTAATGGTGCTCGCTTAAAAGAGGCAAGACTTTTTAACAAAAAAAGTATTACTCAGATTGCAGAGTTTTTAAACGTTTCAAAACAAATGGTTTCTAAATATGAAAAAGGACGAGCAACGCCAAGTGAAGAATCGTTAGAAATATTGGAAAAGAAATTAAAGTTTCCGAGAGATTTCTTTTTTGGAAATGATAATTTTAGCTTAAGTTCTACAGGCACATTTTTTAGAAGTCGTTACACAGCGACTCAAACAGAAAAAATGCCTGCAGAAATAAATAAAAACTATGTTGCTTTAATAAGAGATTATTTGGGAGAATTTATTGATTTTCCAAATCTTGACTGGGGTCTTTCTGGCTTAGACTATACCCCACAAGAATACGCAAGCTACATAAGAGAGAAATGGGAACTTGGAGATAGACCAATTGATAACTTGTCGTTGTTGATGGAGGAAAAAGGTTTTGTTATTTCTAGAATAGACACTCAGAGTGATAAAGTTGATGCTTTTGGTTCAGCTGTTAAAGTAAATAATAATGAGTATTATGTTGTTATATTAGAAGGGACAGAGTATTCATTCTATCGTCAGCAGTTTAGTTTAGCCCATGAATTAGGACATTGGTTAATGCATGAAAATTGTAAGTCGCCTCAAGACATGGGAGCAATTGAATATAAGCAAATGGAAGACGAAGCGAATGAGTTTGCGGCTGAATTTCTATTGCCAATGGATTCGTTTAAAGCTTCTATCATTGGGCATGAAAATGATCTAGAGTACTACAGGTATCTAAAAAGAATTTGGCAAGTTTCAATTAGTATGATGATAATGCGTGCTAAGTCGTTGAATATCATAGATTCTAATGAGTATACAAACTTGTATAAGAAACTTAGTTACAGAGGTTGGAGAAAAAATGAGCCGTTAGATTCAACAAAATTGATTAGCAATCCTCTATCTTTAAAACAGTCAGTAGAGCTATTAGTGGAAAATAGAATTGTGATGGACATATCTGCTGATATTTATAGAGTATACAATAAATTGTTGCCTAATTTTTTAATTGAGGATTTATGTGGCTTAGAGGCAGGATATCTTGATGAACTGAATGATAGGTATCCAAATATTATTAGTCTTACTAAAGAAAGAATAAGAAGATTATAGAATAGTCCGAAGCATAATATGTGATTAAACATTTGTAGGGATTTTAGAATTAGGAGAACTATGGATATTGGTATTCGTGCTGATGGAATGACTACATCAGACTTTGAAAATTTTGCTATTGAGATTGTAAAGAAAAAATTTGAAAATAAGAGTTTACATGGATTTAAGGAAGGGAGAGATGCCGGTATTGATGGAATAGATGATATCAAATCTCCTACTCTTATTATTCAAGCTAAACGGTGGCAGGTAACAAAAAATAAGACTACAGCTGTAAAACATTTAAAAGAAGAAATTGATAAAATTGCTCTGACGAAAGAAAAATATGGTTGGGTGACGGATTTTAAATATGTTATTGTTACAAGTATGGGGTTATCCCCTGCAAACTTAAAGGAGATTCGTGATTACGCAGATGAAATTATTCCTAATGCAATTCCGACCGATGATTATATTATTTACTCATCTACGTTAACCACTCTTTCTCAACAGAAAGAATATAGAGATGTTTTTATGGATTATGGATTGTTGGAGAAAGATATTTCAATTATCCTGAAGAGTGATCGACTGAAATCGGTAGAAGCAGAATCACAGGAATATTTTTCAGATTTTGATTCTAAATATTTTGTTGAAACGTCTTTTCTAGGGGAAGCATATCATATTTTACAAAGGGAACATATTGTATTAATTCAAGGACCAGCGGGAATTGGAAAAACAACAACTTGTTCAATGCTAGGAAATTTATTTTTAAATAATGATGATAATGTCTTTGATGTTATTGTTCGTAGAGTCGAGGAGATTAACGAGGTTCTCAAATTATATCATGAAGTTTATAGGGGGAGCGAAGATAGGAATCTTTTTGTAGTTTTTGATGATTTCTTAGGACGTAATAAGTTTGATGTTGAAGAGAGGATACTGCAAGATATAAGAAAACTATATTCCGCATCAACTTATACTAATAATCTCTTTATCTGTTTAAATTCTCGAACTCAAATTGTTCAAGATGCAACATCAATGAATTCTGAGTTTCAAAAACTAATAAATGAAAAGTTTTCAGAGGAAAGAAATTTTATTATTGATCTATCTAAGTACTCGGATGAAGAAAGAGCCCATATCTTTAGGAAAGTTTTTAAACGAAAAGCACACTATCTTGAAAACGATGACAAGAAAGAGCTTGTAGAAAAATATAACGATCTTATTGGACGAGATTGGACAAGAATTGTACAACATCGAAATTACTTTCCTAGGTTAGTAGAATTAATAGCAAATAATTTTAAGGATTCTAACGAAAATTTTTATGATTATGTAGTATATAATCTTGAGCATCCTAATCAGCTTTACAATAATTTATTTAACAATCTGAAGGATGAAGAAAAATATTTGTTATTTTCTTTATTACGATTCGATAGCTTCCCTATCAAAGAAGAGTGGTTGATAAACTCACTGCATGCTTTGGAACTTAATCCAACATTTGATTTTAAGAAATCGTTAAAAAAGCTTGATGGTTCATGGGTTACTTTTAAAAAAGAAAGTTTTGATGATGACAGTATGGTAGACTTTTTTAATCCTAGCATAATTGATTTTTTAAATGATAAATTAAAAGAGTATCCCAAAATAATTGAAAAAATAACTAAGAACTCTATTTACCTTCACCAATTATGTAAAGGGATCGATGGTTATGCATGGCGTGAATTAAATGAGTCGCAGAATATATTTTTTAGTAAACTGCTAGATGATTGGGAGAACTTTAAGGATAAAGATGATTTTATTGGCGAAAAAATTCTAGCTATTATATATTTAAGTCAATTTTCAAAATTTAAGAATGATTTTGAGGGGTTGCTGAGAATATATGATGGGCGGAATAATTTAAATAATTATCAGAATGGGTGGAGAAATATTATTAGTCAGATTTATTATTCTGATGATAAAGCAATGAAAAGAATATTTCTGAGTATTCTTAATGATGAAAGTGTTTTAGATAAACTGGTAAATAGTCCTTATCTTGACTCGGAAGTACTAGATGATATCGTAGATGAAATAAGTCGGATAATTTATGAGGTAAGTATAGAAGATGATGATTATCAAGAAGGATCTTTAAAAGAGATGTACTGCTATGGCTTTTTTAGACAGAAAAAAATCGAGTTGCTCCAAGATTATTTGGACAGTAGCAGTACTTTAGAAGAGGAAGTCGTTGATTTTACTTATGATCCAGTTGGCTTTGATTTGGATTGGGAAATTGAAAAGCAGGTTTCAGAATTTCAAGAAAAGTTAACTGAAAAGTTAACGGGTATTTATCCATGGGATGATATCAAAGTGGAGAAATTTGATTATTCCAGATTACAATTCAATCTTGAAGAATATATGGAACATCAATACAATATCTTTTCATTTGCAGATAGAGCCTATGATAGATGGAGAGATTCTCAACTGGAAGAAAGGGTGACATTAGAAAGTATTTTAAACAAACCACTGTTATAGTTTAGAAAGTAAGGTGCTAGACTAATCTCAGAAGTCACTAGAATCTTACAGACACAACCTATTTTTTGTACAATAATATTCTGAAAAAACCAAAATAATATAGTATTGGCTTTTTAGTTTCATTCTCCACATTTGTATTTCACAAAATCAGTTTACAAAAGGAAAATGAATTACTAACATCTATCAGTCAAAAATTTGTAGTTAATAGACATCTAATGAATGTCTATGATATCAGAAAAAACGATTTTACTTAGTTCATACGGGAATTTGATAGGAATACTACTTCATCACTTTGATTCCAGTTTTGATTATGAAAAATGGGAGTAGATGACTTTTCCAGATTGTTTTCTAATTGATAGAAATGGGATTGTAAAAAGAATTATGAAAGATTAGTACTTTGATTAAATAGTGATTCATATTGTTCAAAATAGTTTGCTTTTTATAATTCGTAACCTGCCCATTGGGCAGGTTTTTTGATGTTTTAAGGAAAATATCAAACCAGAATTTTTGATTAAAACTATTATTTTAAGAGTGAAATTTCTAATTTTATAATCTACAGGCAAACGCTTGCATTCCGTTTTTTATTGGACTATAATAGTTTGGTATAAGGCCTTCTGTAATAATAAAATGTAGAGGGTTTAGAAGGTAAGGATTTAGAATTTTTGTAGTCAAAAATACAATGTTGCTATTCCTTGCGACAGGGAGATAGATATGGCAATGATAGAAGTGGAACATCTTCAGAAAAATTTTGTGAAGACTGTTAAGGAACCGGGATTGAAGGGGGCATTACGCTCCTTTATTCATCCTGAAAAACAGACCTTTGAAGCGGTCAAGGATTTGACTTTTGAGGTACCAAAGGGGCAGATTTTAGGTTTTATCGGGGCTAATGGTGCTGGGAAGTCAACCACCATCAAAATGCTGACAGGGATTTTAAAACCGACATCTGGTTTTTGTCGGATTAACGGCAAGATTCCGCAGGATAATCGTCAGGATTATGTAAAGGATATTGGAGTGGTCTTTGGGCAACGTACCCAGTTATGGTGGGATTTGGCGCTGCAAGAGACCTACACGGTCTTGAAAGAGATATACGATGTGCCAGACTCGCTCTTCCACAAGCGCATGGACTTTTTGAATGAAGTCTTGGATTTGAAGGACTTTATCAAGGATCCTGTGCGGACTCTTTCACTGGGTCAACGGATGCGGGCGGATATTGCGGCCTCCTTGCTCCACAATCCCAAGGTTCTCTTTTTAGATGAACCGACCATTGGTTTGGACGTTTCCGTCAAGGACAACATTCGTCGGGCTATTACTCAGATCAATCAGGAGGAAGAAACTACTATTCTCTTGACCACTCATGATCTGAGTGATATTGAGCAGCTCTGTGATCGGATTTTTATGATTGATAAGGGTCAAGAGATTTTTGATGGAACGGTGAGCCAACTCAAGGAGACCTTTGGCAAGATGAAGACTCTTTCTTTTGAACTGGTATCAGGTCAAAATCACCTAGTTTCTCACTATGAAGGCTTTTCGGATATGACAATTGATAGACAGGGGAATAGCCTCAACATTGAATTCGATAGTTCTCGCTACCAGTCAGCTGACATTATCAAGCAAACCCTGTCTGATTTTGAAATCCGCGATTTGAAGATGGTGGATACGGATATCGAGGATATTATCCGTCGCTTCTATCGAAAGGAGCTCTAAGATGGTCAAATTGTGGAGACGTTATAAACCCTTTATCAATGCAGGTGTTCAGGAGTTGATTACCTATCGAGTCAACTTTATTCTTTATCGGATCGGCGATGTCATGGGGGCTTTTGTGGCCTTTTATCTCTGGAAGGCAGTCTTTGATTCCTCCCAGGAGTCTTTGATTCAGGGCTTTAGTATGGCAGATATCACCCTCTACATCATCATGAGTTTTGTGACCAATCTTCTGACTAGGTCAGATTCGTCCTTTATGATTGGGGAGGAGGTCAAGGATGGTTCCATCATCATGCGCTTGTTGAGACCAGTGCACTTTGCGGCATCTTACCTTTTTACAGAGCTTGGCTCCAAGTGGTTGATTTTTATCAGCGTTGGCCTTCCATTTTTAAGTGTCATTGTTTTGATGAAAATCTTATCTGGTCAAGGGATTGTAGAAGTGCTGGGATTAACTGTCCTTTACCTCTTTAGTTTAACGCTGGCCTATCTGATTAACTTTTTCTTTAATATTTGCTTTGGATTTTCAGCCTTTGTGTTTAAAAATCTTTGGGGTTCCAACCTACTTAAGACTTCCATAGTGGCTTTTATGTCTGGAAGTTTGATTCCCTTGGCTTTCTTTCCAAAGGTTGTTTCAGATATTCTGTCCTTCCTGCCTTTTTCATCATTGATTTACACTCCGGTCATGATTATCGTTGGGAAATACGATGCCAATCAGATTCTTCAGGCGCTCGCTTTGCAGTTTTTCTGGCTCTTAGTGATGGTGGGCTTGTCTCAGTTGATTTGGAAACGAGTCCAGTCCTTTATCACCATTCAGGGAGGTTAGTATGAAAAAATATCAACGCATGCATCTGATTTTTATCAGACAATACATCAAGCAAATCATGGAGTACAAGGTCGATTTTGTCGTCGGCGTGTTAGGAGTCTTTCTGACTCAAGGCTTGAACCTCTTGTTTCTCAATGTCATCTTTCAACACATCCCATCCCTAGAAGGTTGGACTTTTCAAGAAATCGCCTTTATCTATGGCTTTTCCTTGATTCCTAAGGGGTTGGACCATCTCTTTTTTGATAATCTCTGGGCGCTAGGGCAACGCTTGGTGAGAAAAGGTGAGTTTGACAAGTATCTGACTCGTCCTATCAATCCCCTCTTTCACATCCTAGTTGAAACCTTTCAGATTGATGCCTTAGGCGAACTTTTGGTTGGTGGTATCCTACTGGGAACAACAGTGACCAGCATTGCTTGGACTCTTCCCAAATTCCTGCTTTTCCTAGTTTGTATTCCTTTTGCGACCTTGATTTATACTTCTTTAAAAATTGCGACAGCTAGTATCGCTTTTTGGACCAAACAGTCAGGCGCCATGATTTACATTTTCTATATGTTTAATGATTTTGCCAAGTATCCCATTTCCATTTACAATTCATTTCTTCGTTGGTTGATTAGCTTTATCGTACCTTTTGCTTTTACGGCTTACTATCCTGCCAGCTATTTCTTGCAGGACAAGGATGTAATCTTTAACATCGGAGGTTTGATGTTGATTTCCCTTGTCTTTTTTGGTATTTCCCTTAAACTCTGGGACAGGGGCTTGGATTCTTATGAAAGTGCTGGGTCCTAAGATGAAGAAACTCAAAGCCTTGTCTCAGGACAGGCTTTTTCTAATAGAGATGAAAATTTCTTGACATCTATTCTCAGAGTGCTATACTTTAAATGTAATAGCGATTTAGCTTATACTCTTCGAAAATCTCTTCAAACCACGTCAGCTTCGCCTTGCCGTATATATGTGACTGACTTCGTCAGTTCTATCCACAACCTCAAAGCAGTGCTTTGAGCTGACTTCGTCAGTCTTATCTACAACCTCAAAACAGTGTTTTGAGCAGACTGCGGCTAGCTTCCTAGTTTGCTTTTTGATTTTCATTGAGTATCAGTTGGCAGAGCAGGGCACTCGTAAAGCCTAGGTTATAGGTAGATAAACGACTGAGGATTTGAAAAAATAGATATGTAGAAGATAACCGTTAAGTCTTATTCTTAGCGGTTATTTATATTGTTTAATAGCGCTGATATTTCATCAATGATGTTTGACTTTGTGATGTTGCTAGTGCTTTAAGTTGATTGCTACTATTTTTGATGGTGTGAATGTGCTTATAATGTATCTCAGTTAAGTACGAAATTTTTATATCTTTTTTAACACATATTAAAAATAAAATTAATACACCTTAATTTTTCTTGACTTAAATTTTTTTAATTGATATACTATTTTTCAGAGAGCTAACAATTATATATAAATGTACTACTCTATTTCCTAGATAATACTTAGTAAAACTTTTTATAACAAAGGCTAGCAAAGTTAAAGTTTACTATCTATTGGAAGTTAAATAAATATGTAAGGAATTAAAATGAAAAAAAGTACAGTATTGTCATTAACCACAGCTGCAGTTATTTTAGCAGCATATGTCCCTAACGAGGTAATCCTAGCAGATACACCTAGTTCTGAAGATTCTTTAAAAATACCTGATAAAGAAACAGTAGTAGTAGGTAAACAAAACGAAAACAAAGAAAAACTTGAAGATATTCGTAATGTTATAGAAACCTCAAAGGATACTGAAGAGAAGAAAACAACAATTATTGAGAAAAAAGAAGCTGTTAGTAAAGAATCTGTGATAGACAATAACACTAGCAATGAAGAAGAAAAAATCAAAGAAGAAAATTCCAATCAATCCCAAGGAGATAAAGCGGACTCGTCTGCAAGTAAAGACCCAGAAAGTCCCAAAAAAGAGGATAAACTTGTCTATATTGCTGAATTTAAAGATAAAGAATCTGGAGAAAAAGCAATCAAGGAATTATCCAATCTTAAGGATACAAAAGTTTTATATACTTATGATACGGTTTTTAATGGTGTTGCAATAGAAACAACTCCAGATAATCTGGACAAAATTAAACTAATAGAAGGTATGTCATCGGTTGAAAGGTCACAAAAAGTCCAACCTATGATGAATCATGCTAGAAAAGAAATTGGAGTTGAAGAGGCAATCGATTACCTAAAATCTATCAATGCACCATTTGGGAAAAACTTTGATGGCAGAGGTATGGTTATTTCAAATATCGATACGGGGACAGATTATAGGCATAAGGCTATGAGAATCGATGATGATGCCAAAGACTCAATGAGATTTAAAAAAGAAGACTTAAAGGGTACTGATAAAAATTTCTGGTTGAGTGATAAAATTCCTCATGCTTTCAATTATTATAATGGTGGTAAAATTACTGTAGAAAAAGCTGATGATGGAAGCGATTATTTTGATCCACATGGGATGCATATTGCAGGGATTCTTGCGGGAAATGATACTGAAAAAGATATTAAAAACTTTAACGGAATCGATGGAATTGCTCCTAATGCACAGATCTTCTCTTATAAAATGTACTCTGACGCAGGATCTGGCTTCGCAGGAGATGAAACAATGTTTCATGCTATTGAAGATTCGATCAAACACAATGTCGATGTTGTTTCGGTATCATCAGGCTTTACAGGAACAGGTCTTGTAGGTGAGAAATATTGGGAAGCTATTAGAGCGTTAAGAAAAGCAGGAATTCCAATGGTTGTAGCTACGGGTAACTATGCGACTTCTGCTTCAAGTTCTTCATGGGATTTAGTGGCAAATAATAATCTGAAAATGACCGACACTGGAAATGTAACACGAACTGCAGCACATGAAGATGCGATAGCAGTCGCATCTGCTAAAAATCAAACAGTTGAGTTTGATAAAGTTAACATAGGTGGAGAAAATTTTAAATACAGAAATATAGGGGCCTTTTTCGATAAGAATAAAATCACAACAAATGAAGATGGATCAAAAGCTCCTGATAAATTGAAATTTGTATATATAGGCAAGGGTCAAGATCAAGATTTGATAGGATTGGATCTTAGAGGCAAAATTGCAGTAATGGATCGAATTTATACAAAGGATTTAAAAAATTCTTTTAAAAGAGCTACGGATAAGGGCGCACGCGCCATTATGGTTGTAAATACTGTAAATTACTACAATAGAGATAATTGGACAGAGCTTCCAGCTATGGGATATGAGGAGGATGAAGGAACTACTAGTCAAGTATTTTCAATTTCAGGAGATGATGGTGTAAAGCTATGGAACATGATTAACCCTGATAAAAAAACTGAGGTTAAAAGGAATAATAAAGAAGATTTTAAAGATAAATTGGAGCAATACTATCCAATTGATATGGCCAGCTATAATTCTAATAAACCGAATGTAGGTGATGAAAAAGAGATTGACTTTAAGTTTGCACCTGACACAGACAAAGAATTGTATAAAGAAGATATCATAGTTCCAGCAGGATCCACATCTTGGGGACCGAGAACAGATTTGCTTTTAAAGCCTGATGTCTCAGCACCTGGTAAAAATATTAAATCCACTCTCAATGTCATTAATGGGAAATCAACTTATGGTTATATGTCAGGGACTAGTATGGCAACTCCAATCGTGGCAGCTTCTACTGTTTTGATTAGACCAAAATTAAAGGAAATGCTTGAAAGACCTGTGTTGAAAAATCTTAAGGGAGATGACAAAATAGATCTTACAAGTCTTACAAAAATTGCCCTACAAAATACTGCACGACCTATGATGGACGCAACGTCTTGGAAAGAAAAAAGCCAATACTTTGCATCACCTAGACAACAGGGAGCAGGGCTAATTAATGTGGCCAATGCTTTGAGAAATGAAGTCGTAGCGACTTTTAAAAACACGGATTCTAAAGGCTTGGTAAACTCTTATGGTTCTATTTCTCTTAAAGAAATAAAAGGAGAAGAAAAATATTTTACCATTAAGCTTCACAATACATCAAACAGACCTTTGACCTTTAAAGTTTCAGCATCTGCTATAACTACAGATGCTCTAACTGACAGACTAAAACTTGATGAAACATATAAAGACGAAAAATCTCCAGATGGGAAGCAAATTGTTCCAGAAATCCACCCAGAAAAAATCAAAGGAGCAAATATCACATTTGAGCATGACACTTTCACTATAGGCCCAAATTCTAGCTTTGATTTAAATGCGGTTATAAACGTTGGAGAGGCTAAAAACAAAAATAAATTTGTAGAATCATTTATTCATTTTGAGTCAGTGGAAGAAATGGAAGCTCTAAACTCCAATGGTAAGAAAACAAATTTCCAACCTTCTTTATCGATGCCTTTAATGGGATTTGCTGGGGATTGGAATAAGGAACCAATCCTTGATAAATGGGCCTGGGAAGAAGGTTCAAAATCAAAAACAATGGAAGGTTATGATGATGATGGTAAACCAAAAATTCCAGGAACTTTAAATAAGGGAATTGGTGGAGAGCATGGTATAGATAAATTTAATCCAGCAGGAGTTATACAAAATAGAAAAGATAAAAATACAACATCTCTAGATCAAAATCCAGAATTATTTGCTTTCAATAACGAAGGGATCAACGCACCATCATCAAGTGGTTCTAATATTGCTAAAATTTATCCTTTAGATTCAAATGGAAATCCTCAAGATGCTCAACTTGAGAGAGGATTAACACCTTCTCCACTTGTATTAAGAAGTGCAGAAGAAGGATTGATTTCAATAGTAAATACAAATAAAGAGGGAGAAAATCAAATCGACTTAAAAGTCATTTCGAGAGAACACTTTATTAAAGGAATTTTAAACTCTAAGAGAAATGATGCAAAGGGAATCAAATCTTCTAAGCTAAAAGTTTGGGGTGACTTGAAATGGGATGGACTCATTTATAACCCTAGAGGTAGAGAAGAAAATGCACCAGAAAGCAAGGATAACCAAGATCCTGCTACTAAGATAAGAGGTCAATTTGAACCAATTGCAGAAGGTCAATATTTCTATAAATTTAAATATAGATTAACTAAAGATTACCCATGGCAGGTTTCCTATATTCCTGTAAAAATTGATAACACAGCCCCTAAGATTGTTTCGGTTGATTTTTCAAATCCTGAAAAAATTAAGCTGATTACAAAGGATACTTATCACAAGGTAAAAGATCAATACAAGAATGAAACCCTATTTGCGAGAGATCAAAAAGAACATCCTGAAAAATTTGACGAGATTGCCAACGAAGTTTGGTATGCTGGCGCCGCTCTTGTTAATGAAGACGGAGAGGTTGAGAAAAATCTTGAAGTAACTTATGCAGGTGAGGGTGAAGGAAGAAATAGAAAACTTGACAAAGATGGAAATACCATTTATGAAATTAATGGTGCAGGAGATTTAAGAGGAAAAATCATTGAAGTCATTGCATTAGATGGCTCTAGCAATTTTACAAAGATTCATAGAATTAAATTTGCTGATCATGCTGATGAAAAGGGGATGATTTCCTATTATCTAGTAGATCCTGATCAAGATTCATCTAAATACCAAAAGCTTGGCGAGATTTCTGAATCTAAATTTAAAAATTTAGAAAATAGAAAAGACGATAGTCTTAAAAAAGATACAACTGAGGAAGAAAATCATCAAGACAATGAAGAGTCTATTGAAGAAAAATCTAGCTTGACTATTCATAAAACTATTTCAACAATTAGAGAGTTTGAAAGTAAAGACTTGAAGAAACTCATTAAAAAGAAATTTAGAGAAGTTGATGACTTTACAAGTGAAACTGGTAAGAGAACAGAGGAATACGATTATAAATACGATGATAAGGGAAATATCATTGCTTATGACGATGGTAGTGCCTTAGAATATGAAACTGAAAAACTTGACGAAATCAAATCAAAAATTTATGGTGTTCTAAGCCCGTCTAAAGATGGACACTTTGAAATTCTTGGAAAGATAAGTAATGTGTCTAAAAATGCCAAGGTATATTATGGAAATAACTATAAATCTATAGAAATCAAAGCGACCAAGTATGATTCCCATTCAAAAACGATGACATTTGATTTATACGCTAATATTAATGATATTGTGGATGGATTAGCTTTTGCAGGAGATATGAGATTCTTTGTTAAAGATGATGATCAGATAAAAGCTGAAACGAAGATTAGAATGCCTGAAAAAAATAAGGAAACTAAAACAGAATATCCATATGCATCAAGTTATGGGAATATAATAGAATTAGGAGAAGGAGATCTTTCAAAGAATAAACCAAATAATTTAACTGAAATGGAATCTGGTAAAATCTATTCTGATTCAGAAAAACAACAATATCTATTAAAGGATAATATCATTCTGAGAAAAGGCTATGCACTAAAAGTGACTACCTATAATCCTGGAAAAACGGATATGTTAGAAGGAAATGGAGTCTATAGCAAGGAAGATATAGCAAAAATACAAAAGGCCAATCCTAATCTAAGAGCCTTATCAGAAAAAATAATTTATGCTGATAGTAGAAATGTTGAAGATGGAAGAAGTACTCAATCAGTATTAATGTCGGCTTTGGACGGCTTTAACATTGTAAGGTATCAAGTGTTTAGATTTAAAATGAACGATAAAGGGGAGGCAATCGATAAAGATGGAAATCTTGTAACAGATCCTTCTAAACTTGTATTATTTGGTAAAGATGATAAAGAGTACACTGGAGAGGATAAGTCCAATGTAGAAGCTATAAAAGAAGATGGCTCTACGTTATTTATTGATGCAAAACCAGTAAACCTTTCAATGGACAAGAACTACTTTAATCCATCTAAATCTAATAAAATTTATGTACGAAATCCAGAATTTTATTTAAGAGGTAAGATTTCTGATAAGGGTGGTTTTAACTGGGAGTTGAGAGTTAATGAATCTGTTGTAGATAATTATTTAATCTACGGAGATTTACACATTGATAACACTAGAGATTTTAACGTTAAGCTTAATGTTAAAGACGGTGACATCATGGACTGGGGAATGAAAGACTATAAAGCAAACGGATTCCCAGATAAGGTAACAGATATGGATGGAAATGTTTATCTTAAAACTGGCTATAGCGATTTGAATGCGAAAGCGGTTGGAGTACACTATCAATTTTTATATGATAATGTTAAACCAGAAGTAAACATTGATCCTAAGGGAAATACTAGTATTGAATATGCTGATGGAAAATCTGTAGTCTTTAACATCAATGATAAAAGAAATAATGGATTCGATGGTGAGATTCAAGACAAACATATTTATGTAAATGGAAAAGAATATAAATCATTTGATGATATTAAACAACTAACAGATAAGACACTAAACATTAAGATTCTTGTAAAAGATTTTGCAAGAAATACGACCGTAAAAGAATTCATTTTAAACAAAGATACGGGAGAGGTGAGCGAATTAAAAGCTCATACGGTGACTGTGACCATTCAAAATGGAAAAGAAATGAGTTCAACGATAGTGTCGGAAGAAGATTTCATTTTACCTGTCTATAAGGGTAAATTAGAAAAAGGCTATCAATTTGATGGTTGGGAAATTTCTGGTGTCGAAGGGAAAAAAGACGTTGGCTATGTTCTTAATCTATCAAAAGATACCCTTATAAAACCTGTATTCAAGAAAATAGAGGAGAAAAAGGAGGAGGAAAATAAACCTACTTTTGATGTATCGAAAAAGAAAGATAAGGTGCAAGCAAATCATAGCCAATTAGATGAAAATTACAAAAAGGAGGATTTACAAAGAGAAAATCATTCACACAACTCTGATTCAACTGAAGGTGTCAAAGCTACAGTTCCTGTACAAGTAAATTATAGTCAATTAGGTGAAAGTCATAGAAAAGAGGATTTCCAAAGAGAAAATCATTCACACAACTCTGATTCAACTGAGGATGTTACATCTCCAGTTCCTGATAAAAATGATAAAAACTTTGAAAATAAGAAGGAAGTTTATCTCAATGAACCAGAGAACATAGCTAATAAACATACCAATATTGATAGTAAATCAACTACTAACAATGATAGGTTGCCAAAAACTGGAACAGTTAGCGAAGTCTTCACGTCATTGGTTGCCGGAATAATGTTTACCGTAGGTGCATTTCTTGGATTGAAGAAAAAAGATCAAGATTAAGACAAAGCTATAGAAACATGGTTTGTGTACTGAGATGAGATAGTGTGGTGATGAAACAATTTTGTGAAAATAGCCATCTATAACTCAATTATTTAGTTTACTTTACTATTGATACTCTTTTCGGCTTTATTAATGGACTTAGTTTTGATAACTAATGAATTGATTGAAAGGGTTAGTATTGACAATATTGGTCATATTAATTAGAAAATAGAGTCTATCAAAATTTAAAGGTTAATGGAGGTGATGAGACAATTTCAAGGAATTAAGTAGCGTTTGGTTGCTTAATTCCTTTTTATTTGGAAGGAAGTTTTTCACCTGCTTCCTTATTTTATTGCTATTATTCAACCACTTAGACCGATATAGAGACCAGATAGGCAAAAGAACTTGTTCTTGAAACTGACCTCTGCTATAATGATTTGTGTAAGGGACGGGAGGCATCAATATCAGATAACTCAAGTTCCTAAAAACGAAATTGGAGATAAAGAAATGAAAAAAATATTGGGGATTGTATTTTTAGTGGCAGCAGCGACAGTATTGTATTTTGGTTCTGTTGGCTGGCCAACTTTGGACATTAACCTCTGGTCATTGATTCCGGTAGGCTTGTTCCTCTATTTCACTCTAGAGAATCTTTTGAAAAAAGACTACAAGGCTAGTCTGATGTGTTTGATTATTGCCTTTATTATTGCGAATGCAATTTTGGACCTGTTGCCAATTTCAAGTGGCTTGGTAATTGGAGCAGGTGTACTAGCTTGTGTAGGTATTGGTTATCTATTTCCTGATAAAGAAAATAGGAATTGATGAAAAAGTATATAAAGAAAAAAACACTTCAATCATTGTATTTTAGTTTGATTGAGGTGTTTTCGATTTAGTTTTTTATTTCTGAGCCATCAATTCAACAATCATCTCGATATACATGACAAGGGTTAATAAGAATCCTGCACGCCAGAAGAATTTGATGAATTTAGGATAGTAAAAGCTGCGTTTTTTCAAAAGGAAGAAAAAAACGAGAATAATGGCTAGGAGTGAGAGTGCTAGGCCTAGTCTAGGGAGGAAATTATGGGTAAAGGTTTTAGCTGTAATAAGGTAATACTCAAATACCAAGACTGGAAAAGCCAAATCCGCAAAGTTTCGTCCTAGTTTTTTTAATCTAAAAAGTTTGGTTATGATAATGCAGACTACTAAGGTCAGTATCAATAATAAAATAGATGCTAATTTCATTAAAATCATACCCATATTGTATCATAAAAAATCGCTAATGGAAACGAGAAACAGAGGAATTTATAGGAAAGTCAGGCTTTTGAGATTGTGGGTGTTTTTTGTTATAATGAAAGTTATGAAATCTTATAACACCTTGAATGATTATTATCGAAAACTCTTTGGAGAAAAGACCTTTAAAGTCCCTATTGATGCGGGGTTTGACTGTCCCAATCGTGATGGGACTGTAGCTCATGGAGGTTGTACTTTTTGTACGGTTTCAGGTTCTGGAGATGCTATCGTAGCACCGGATGCGCCTATCCGTGAGCAATTTTATAAGGAAATTGACTTTATGCACCGCAAGTGGCCAGATGTTCAGAAGTATCTGGTTTATTTTCAAAATTTTACCAACACCCATGAAAAGGTGGAAGTCATTCGGGAGCGCTATGAGCAGGCTATCAACGAGCCAGGTGTAGTAGGAATCAATATCGGAACACGGCCAGACTGTTTACCAGACGAAACTATCGAATATTTGGCTGAGTTGTCAGAGCGTATGCATGTGACGGTTGAATTGGGCTTGCAGACCACTTATGAGGCAACCTCTGATCTGATTAACCGTGCCCACTCCTATGAATTGTACGTGGAGACGGTCAAGCGTTTGAGAAAATATCCCAAGATTGAGATTGTTTCTCATTTGATCAACGGACTTCCTGGTGAAACCCATGAGATGATGATTGAAAATGTCCGCCGTTGTGTCACGGATAACGATATTCAAGGGATTAAACTGCACTTGCTTCACCTGATGACCAATACTCGTATGCAACGGGACTACCACGAGGGACGTTTGCAACTGATGAGTCAGGACGAATATGTCAAGGTCATCTGTGACCAACTGGAAATCATTCCCAAGCATATCGTCATCCATCGAATCACAGGAGATGCACCTAGAGATATGCTGATTGGGCCTATGTGGAGCCTCAATAAGTGGGAAGTGCTCAACAGCATTGAGATGGAGATGCGACGTCGTGGAAGTATTCAAGGATGCAAGGCTGTAAAACAGGAGTTTGAAAATGAAAAGACCACTTGAGATGGCACATGATTTTTTGGTTGAGGTAGTGACAAAAGAGGATATCGTAGTGGATGCGACCATGGGTAATGGTCATGACACGATTTTTTTAGCGAAACTAGCTAAGCAAGTCTATGCCTTTGATATTCAGGAGCAAGCCTTGGAAAAGACCCAAGAGCGTTTGGACCAAGCTGGAATGACAAATGCCCAGTTAATCTTGCAAGGTCACGAGACACTGGACCAGTTTGTGACAGAAGCCAAGGCAGGGATTTTTAATCTGGGCTATTTGCCATCAGCTGATAAGTCAGTCATTACCCAACCTCAGACAACGATTGAAGCATTAGAAAAGCTGTGTCATTTGCTTGTCAAAGGTGGACGGATTGCTATCATGATCTATTATGGTCATGAAGGAGGCGATCTAGAGAGGGATGCTGTCTTGGATTTTGTCAGCCAGTTGAACCAACAAGAGTACACAGCTGCCATTTACCGAACCCTGAACCAAGTCAACAACCCACCATTTTTAGTAATGATTGAAAAATTAGAGAGATATAGACATGGATAAACAATACCTACGTGAAAAGCTGGATGCCATGCGCCAGAATTTTGTTGAATCAACTCACCATGAACGAGCGGTGGGTGTGTTAGACCAAGCGCATATGAGCAAAAAAATGCTTAAAATCAAGAAAAAATTAGTTGCTCTTGAGATGGAACGGTGTCAGAGAAAAATTGAGCACAAAGATTGTTCCAAGATTGACCAAAAAATCAAAGAGCAGAAGGAGATATTTGAATCCTGTTGTAAAAAAGATTAAGGAGGACGTGCGTGGAATTACTGATTTACCTCATCCTATTTTTACTAGTCTTGATTGTCTCGAGTACAACCAATAAGCTCCTGCCCTTTTTGCCTCTACCTTTGGTGCAAATTCTTTTGGGAATTGTGATTGGTCTCTTTTTACCCAATACCGACTTTCACCTCAATACAGAGTTGTTTTTGGCACTGGTTATTGGGCCATTGCTTTTCCGAGAGTCGGAGGAAGCAGATATTACGGCTATTTTAAAACACTGGCGAATCATTGTTTATCTCATATTTCCAGTGATTTTCATCTCGACCCTGAGTTTGGGTGGCTTGGCCCATCTTCTTTGGCTCAGTCTTCCCTTGGCGGCTTGCTTGGCTGTTGGGGCAGCCCTTGGCCCTACGGATTTGGTGGCCTTTGCCTCTCTTTCGGAGCGGTTTAGCTTTCCTAAGCGCGTGTCCAATATCCTTAAAGGTGAAGGACTTTTGAATGATGCTTCTGGCTTGGTTGCCTTTCAGGTAGCTTTGACAGCTTGGACAACTGGAGCCTTTTCCCTTGGCCAAGCGAGTAGTTCGCTCATCTTTTCAATCCTAGGCGGTTTTTTGATTGGCTTTTTAACAGCCATGACCAACCGTTTCCTCCATAGTTTCTTGCTAAGTGTGAGAGCAACAGATATTGCTAGTGAGCTCCTTCTGGAATTGAGTTTACCCTTGATAACCTTCTTTCTAGCAGAAGAAGTACACGTTTCAGGAATTATTGCCGTTGTAGTTGCTGGGATTCTAAAGGCAAACCGTTTTAAGAAAATTACGCTCCTCGAAGCCCAAGTGGATACGGTGACCGAGACGGTTTGGCATACAGTGAATTTTATGCTGAACGGTTCTGTCTTTGTGATTTTAGGGATGGAGTTGGAAATGATAGCAGAACCTATCTTGACCAATCCAATCTATAATCCCTTACTGTTATTGGTATCTCTTATAGCCCTTACCTTTGTCCTCTTTGCCATTCGTTTTGTCATGATCTATGGTTATTATGCCTATAGGACTAGACGTCTCAAGAAAAAGCTAAATAAGTATATGAAGGACATGCTTCTTTTGACATTCTCAGGTGTTAAGGGAACCGTGTCGATTGCTACAATCCTTCTGATACCAAGTAATCTAGAGCAGGAGTACCCTCTCTTGCTTTTCCTTGTCGCAGGTGTGACGCTTGTAAGTTTTTTAACAGGCCTCGTGGTCTTGCCTCATCTTTCTGATGAACAGGAAGAAAGCAAGGATTATCTCATGCATATCGGCATTTTGAATGAAGTAACGCTAGCGTTGGAAAAAGAGTTGGAAGATACCAGAAATAAGCTCCCTCTCTATGCAGCCATTGACAATTACCATGGACGTATTGAAAATCTCATACTGAGTCAAGAAAATAAGGGGTCTCAAGAAGACTGGGAGGCCTTGAAACTTCTCATCCTCAGTATTGAAAGTGATGGTTTAGAACAGGCTTACGAAGAGGACAAGATGAGTGAGCGTGCCTATCGAGTCTACCAACGTTATTTGAAAAACATGGAACAAGGTATCAATCGCAAGTTTGCTTCACGATTGACCTATTATTTCCTTGTTTCCTTGCGAATTTTACGTTTTCTCCTACACGAAGTCTTTACCTTAGGCAAGACCTTCCGTAGTTGGAAAAATGAAGAATCACAGAAACTCAGAGCCCTTGACTATGACCAAATTGCAGAGCTCTATCTAGAAAATACAGAGATGATTATTGAAAGTTTGGAGAACCTTAAAGGGGTTTATAAGAGTTCTTTAATCAGCTTTATGCAGGATTCTCGTCTCCGAGAAACAGCTATTATTACCAGTGGTGCCTTTGTAGAACGGGTTATCAATCGTGTCAAACCAAACAATATCGATGAAATGCTGAGAGGCTATTATCTGGAGCGCAAATTGATTTTCGAATATGAAGAGAAACGATTGATTACGACCAAGTATGCCAAGAAATTACGACAAAATGTGAATAACTTAGAGAACTATTCCTTGAAGGAAGCTGCCAATACCCTGCCTTATGATATGATGGAATTGGTAAGAAGAAATTAGTTAATACTCTTCGAAAATCTCTTCAAACCACGTCAGCGTCGCCTTACCGTAGATATATGTAACTGACTTCGTCAGTCTTATCTACCACCTCAAAGCAGTGCTTTGAGCAGCCTGCGGCTAGCTTCCTAGTTTGCTCTTTGATTTTCATTGAGTATAAGATTGTAAGTGAAGGAGTGTGATATGAAGAAGTGGTGGAAAGCGCTGATAGACAAGCCTTTAGTAAAAGCTTTTTTGCATTATTATCAAGCATCAGATAGTGAGTTGACCAGTGTCGCAGTAGCCTACTATTGGTTGATTTCGATTTTTCCCCTGCTTTTGGTGGTGGTCAATATCCTCCCTTATTTTCAGATTCCAGTTTCCAATTTTTTAAAGGTTGTCAATGAATTTTTGCCGGAAAGCATGTATGATGTGGTCGCAAAAATTATTACAGAAGTACTGACGCAACCTTCAACGGGTTTGTTGAGTTTTGCGGTTTTGTCAGCCCTCTGGACCTTTTCAAAATCCATGAATTTCCTACAGAAAGCCTTTAATAAAGCTTACGGAGTAGCTAAAAATCGTGGGATGATTTCCCATCAGCTCATGAGTTTGTTTGTCAGTTTTGGCTTGCAGATTCTCTTTGCCTTAGCTCTATTTCTCAGTGTCTTTGGTCGCATGCTCCTCAACCTTATCAAAAGTTACTGGAAATCGGATAGTCCTCTCTTTGATTATCTGCAAGATCTAACAGGTCCCTTGGTCTATGCTTTGATTTTTGCAATTTTGGTCATGCTTTATTATTTCCTGCCTAATGTTAGGGTCCGACGAATTCGCTTTGTATTGCCAGGTAGTGCCTTTGTCATGCTGACTCTGGCCTTACTGCTCAATATCTTTTCAGTCTATGTTAACAATTATGTCAATCACCTAGTGGACGTGCGTTTTTTCAGTTCCGTCGTCGTGGTGGTCATGATGTTCTGGTTTATTCTCATCGCTAAGATTTTAATTGTCGGCGCGGTGATCAATGCCAGTGTTCAGAGTTTGAAAGATCCGGCCTTTAAAAAAGACTAATTCTTTATTCTATTACAAAACGCATACTATCAAGTTTTTATAATGCCTGATAATATGCGTTTTTTGATTATGAAAATTAATAGATAAACATGGCATCGCCAAAACTAAAGAAGCGGTAGTGTTCTTGGATGGCATGGTGGTAGGCGTCTAAGACTAATTCACGGCCTGCAAAGGCAGAAACCAACATGACCAGAGTTGATTTTGGCAGGTGGAAGTTGGTTGAGAAGGCATCCACGACCTTCCATTCATAGCCAGGTTTGATAAAGATATTGGTCCAGCCAGAATCTGCTTGGATTTTCCCATCAAACTTGGAACCAATAGTTTCCAAGGTGCGGATAGAAGTGGTTCCGACAGCGATGACACGGCCTCCATTTTCCTTGACAGATCGAAGGGTGGCAGCAGCTTCCTCAGAAAGTTGGTAGAATTCTGAGTGCATTTCGTGTTCGTCCAGATTGTCAACTGAAACGGGTCTAAAGGTTCCGAGTCCGACATGAAGAGTCAGATAGACTAGATGAACACCCTTAGCTTGGATTTCTGCCAGCAGTTCTTTGGTGAAGTGTAGTCCAGCAGTTGGTGCTGCAGCAGAGCCACTTTCCTTGGCGTAAACGGTTTGATAGCGTTCACGGTCATCCAATTTTTCATGGATATAAGGTGGTAATGGCATTTCTCCTAGACTTTCCAAAACTTCTAGGAAAATTCCTTGGTATTCAAAGCGGACAATGCGGCTACCGTGGGTCAATTCTTCTGTCACGACAGCGCTGAGGCGACCATCACCAAAGCTGACACGAGTGCCAACCTTGAGGCGTTTGGCAGGTTTAGCCAGAACCTCCCACTCATCTCCAGCAGTATTTTTGAGCAGGAGAAGTTCCACATGACCTCCAGTTTCTTCCTTTTGACCATAGAGGCGGGCAGGGAGAACGCGGGTATCGTTCATGACAAGGGCATCACCAGATTCAAGCATATCAATAATAGAGTGGAAGTGTTTGTCCTGCATTTCTCCCGTCTCACGGTTGACGATGAGGAGTTTAGAAGCGTCCCGTTTTTCAAGGGGCGTTTGGGCAATCAATTCCTCAGGCAAGTGGAAATCAAAATCAGCTGTATTCATATATCTGTTCATTCTTTCTAAGTTCTAATCCTATCCATTATAACATGTTTCAAGTATAGTCGCTCTTTTTTTGAAAATTAAATCGTTTTCACTTGACAAAAATTGGTCTATACCATATAATAAATATAGATTGAAACGGAGGATGAAAAGATGAAAGTTATTAAAGTTGAAAATCAAATCGAAGGTGGAAAAGTTGCTTTTGAGATTTTGAAGGAAAAATTGGCCAACGGCGCTCAAACCCTAGGACTTGCGACAGGAAGTAGCCCACTTGAATTTTACAAGGAAATTGTTGAAAGTGACCTCGATTTTTCAAATATAACCAGTGTCAACCTTGATGAGTATGTAGGCCTTGATGGGGACAATCCACAGTCTTACCGTTACTTCATGCAAGAAAACTTGTTCAACCAAAAACCATTTAAAGAAAGTTTCTTGCCTCGTGGGGTTAAGGACAATGCTGAAGCTGAAGTTGAACGCTACAACCAAATTTTGGCTGACCATCCAGTTGATCTCCAAATCTTGGGAATCGGTCGCAATGGACATATCGGCTTTAATGAGCCTGGTACTCCATTTGACAGTCAAACACATCTAGTAGAACTTGACCAGTCTACTATCGAAGCCAATGCTCGCTTCTTTGACAAGATTGAAGATGTTCCAACTCAAGCCATTTCAATGGGAATTAAAAACATCTTGGATGCCAAGTCAATTATTCTCTTTGCTTACGGTGAGTCGAAAGCAGAAGCCATTGCCGGAACAGTGTCTGGTCCAGTGACTGAGAACCTACCAGCAAGTAGCCTACAAAACCACTCTGATGTGACGATTATTGCAGATGCTGAAGCGCTCAGCTTGTTAGAAAAATAAAAAAGCAGCACCCTTCAGTTCTTCTATTGAACGCTTTCAAGACTTGTATAAATGGCAGAAAATCAAAATTAAACCGCATTTTTTCTTGACAATTATTCCTTTTACGTGTAAAATAGAATAGATCTTGAACTTGAAGGGAGTGAAAAAAATGTCTAAAACAGTAGTACGTAAGAATGAATCTCTTGACGACGCACTTCGTCGTTTCAAACGTGCGGTTACTAAAGCTGGTACTCTTCAAGAAACACGTAAACGTGAATTCTATGAAAAACCTTCTGTAAAACGTAAACGTAAATCAGAAGCAGCTCGTAAACGTAAAAAATTCTAATTAGAAATGAAAGGCTGGAGAAATCTAGTCTTTTTTCTTTTAATACTCTTCGAAAATCAAATTCAAACCACGTCAACGTCGCCTTGCCGTACTCAAGTACAGCCTGCGGCTAGTTTCCTAGTTTGCTCTTTGATTTTCATTGAGTATAAATAAATACTCCAAAGCCTGCAAAAATCTGAAATATCCTCTTACAATTTGATATAATAGTAAAAAGAACTCGATTGAAGGAGGAAATGATGTCGGTTTTAGTAAAAGAAGTGATTGAAAAGCTTAGACTAGACATTGTCTATGGCGAACCAGAATTACTTGAAAAGGAAATCAATACCGCGGACATTACGCGACCTGGTCTTGAAATGACGGGCTATTTTGACTATTATACGCCTGAGCGAATCCAGCTCTTGGGAATGAAGGAGTGGTCCTACCTCGTTTCGATGTCCTCTCACAACCGTTACCAAGTCTTGAAAAAAATGTTTCTACCTGAGACACCGGCTGTTATTGTTGCCCGTGGTTTGGTGGTTCCGGAGGAAATGTTAAAGGCAGCCAGAGAATGTAAGATTGCCATCTTAACTAGTCGTACAGCAACCAGTCGTTTATCTGGGGAGTTATCTAGTTATCTGGATTCTCGTTTGGCAGAACGGACCAGTGTGCACGGTGTCTTGATGGATATCTATGGTATGGGTGTCTTGATTCAAGGTGATAGTGGCATCGGTAAGAGTGAGACAGGTCTGGAGCTTGTCAAACGTGGTCACCGCTTGGTAGCCGATGATCGTGTCGATATCTTTGCCAAGGATGAGATTACTCTTTGGGGTGAACCGGCTGAAATCTTGAGACACCTGATTGAAATTCGTGGGGTTGGGATTATCGATGTCATGAGCCTCTACGGTGCGAGTGCCGTCAAGGATTCTTCACAAGTCCAGCTGGCTGTTTATTTGGAAAATTACGATACACATAAAACTTTTGATCGTCTTGGAAACAATGCAGAGGAACTTGAAATTTCTGGCGTAGCCATTCCTCGTATCCGCATTCCAGTGAAAACAGGTCGTAATATCTCTGTTGTGATTGAGGCAGCTGCCATGAATTATCGTGCTAAGGAAATGGGCTTTGATGCGACGCGTTTGTTCGAAGAACGCTTGACCAATCTCATTGCTCAAAACGAGGAGGTGCCTAATGTTTGATCCAATTGCTATTCATCTAGGCCCTATAGCCATTCGTTGGTATGCTTTGTGTATTGTGACAGGCTTGATTCTTGCGGTTTATTTGACCATGAAAGAAGCGCCTAGGAAGAAGATCATACCAGACGATATTTTAGATTTTATCTTAGTAGCCTTTCCTCTGGCTATTTTAGGAGCTCGTCTCTACTATGTTATTTTCCGTTTTGATTACTATAGTCAGAACTTGGGAGAAATTTTTGCCATTTGGAATGGTGGTTTGGCCTTCTATGGTGGTTTAATAACTGGGGCTCTTGTACTCTACATCTTTGCTGATCGCAAACTCATCAATACTTGGGATTTTCTAGACATTGCGGCGCCCAGCGTCATGATTGCCCAAAGTCTGGGGCGCTGGGGCAATTTCTTTAACCAAGAAGCTTATGGTGCAGCAGTGGATAATCTGGATTATCTACCTGGCTTTATCCGTGACCAGATGTATATTGAGGGGAGCTACCGTCAACCGACCTTCCTTTATGAGTCTCTATGGAATCTACTTGGATTTGCCTTGATTCTGATTTTTAGACGAAAATGGAAGAGTCTCAGACGAGGTCATATCACTGCTTTCTATTTGATTTGGTATGGTTTCGGTCGTATGGTTATTGAAGGCATGCGAACAGATAGCCTCATGTTCTTTGGTCTTCGAGTGTCTCAATGGCTTTCAGTTGTTCTTATCGGACTGGGTATTTTTATCATTCTATATCAAAATCGAAAGAAGGCCCCTTACTATATTACAGAGGAGGAAAATTAAATGTTAGAAGTTGCATATATTCTTGTAGCCCTTGCTTTGATTGTCTTTTTAGTCTATCTAATCATTACTGTACAAAAGCTTGGACGTGTTATCGATGAAACAGAGAAGACGATTAAAACCTTGACTTCAGATGTGGATGTGACCTTGCATCATACCAATGAATTGCTGGCTAAGGTCAATGTCTTGGCAGATGATATTAATGTCAAGGTAGCAACGATTGATCCACTCTTTAGTGCTGTTGCAGATTTATCTCTATCTGTTTCCGACCTCAATGACCATGCGCGTGTCTTGAGCAAGAAAGCTTCATCAGCTGGATCAAAAACACTCAAGACTGGTGCAAGTCTGTCAGCTCTTCGTCTTGCAAGTAAATTTTTCAAAAAATAAAAAAGGAGAATTCTTATGGGTAAACTATCCTCAATCCTTTTAGGAACCGTTTCAGGTGCAGCTCTTGCCTTGTTTTTAACAAGCGACAAGGGCAAACAAGTTTGCAGTCAGGCTCAAGATTTTCTAGATGATTTGAGAGAAGATCCGGAGTATGCCAAGGAGCAGGTCTGTGAAAAACTAACAGAAGTTAAGGAGCAGGCTACAGATTTTGTTCTGAAAACCAAAGAACAGGTTGAGTCAGGTGAAATCACTGTGGACAGTGTCCTTGCTCAAGCCAAATCATGTGCTCGTCAAGCGACAGAAGCATCAAAAAATCAATTCAATAATCTCAAGGAGCAATGGCAAGAAAAGGCCGAAACTCTTGATGAATCAGAAGAGATTGTTATTGACATAACAGAAGAATAAACCATCACCATCTCTGGACGGACTATGTATCTGGGGATGGTGATTTTTTTCTCGTAGCCTGTCTTTGTGGTATAATAAGTACTATGCAGAAGAAACCAACGTCAGCCTATGTGCACATCCCATTTTGTACCCAGATTTGTTATTATTGTGACTTTTCAAAAGTTTTTATCAAGAATCAGCCGGTAGATAGTTATTTGGAGCATCTGTTAGAAGAGTTTCAATCTTATGATATTCAAAAGTTGAGAACCCTCTATATCGGTGGTGGCACACCGACAGCTTTGTCAGCTTCTCAACTGGAGGTGTTATTGAAGGGCTTGACTAAAAACTTGGACTTGTCTGTCTTAGAAGAGTTGACCATTGAAGCCAATCCAGGCGACTTGGATGCGAATAAGATAGCTGTTTTGAAGAACTCGGCTGTCAATCGTGTTTCGCTAGGTGTGCAGACCTTTGACGACAAGATGCTGAAAAAGATTGGGCGCAGTCATTTGGAGAAGGATATTTATGAAAATATCGACCGACTGAAACTGGCTGGTTTTGACAACATCTCCATTGATTTGATTTATGCGCTACCTGGCCAGACTATGGAGCAAGTAAAGGAAAATGTGGCTAAGGCCATTGGACTGGATATTCCCCATATGAGTTTGTATAGCTTGATTTTGGAAAATCATACGGTCTTTATGAACCGTATGCGACGAGGAAAATTGCCTCTGCCTAAGGAGGAACTGGAAGCTGAGATGTTTGAGTACATCATTGCAGAGCTGGAGCGAGCTGGTTTTGAGCATTATGAGATTTCCAATTTTTCCAAACCCGGTTTTGAAAGTCGTCACAATCTCATGTACTGGGACAATGCTGAGTACTATGGCATTGGTGCTGGTGCATCTGGTTATGTCAATGGTATTCGCTATAAGAATCATGGTCCCATTCGTCATTACCTCAGTGCAGTTGAGGAAGGTAATGCGCGTATCACAGAAGAGCACCTGAGTCAAAAAGAGCAAATGGAAGAAGAAATGTTCCTAGGGCTCCGCAAGAAATCAGGGGTCTCCAGGGTACGATTTGAGGAAAAATTTGGACGGTCTTTTGATGGACTTTATGGAGAAATTGTCAAGGACTTGGTTCAACAAGGTCTCATGCAAATAGAGGGTGACCGCGTGCGCATGACAAAAAGAGGTCTCTTTTTGGGAGACACCGTAGCAGAACGATTTATTTTGGAGTAGAATGATGGGCTTAACTTATCAAATGAAAATGAAAATTCCTTTTGATATGGCTGATATGAACGGTCATATCAAACTCCCAGATGTGATTTTACTATCCCTACAAGTTTCAGGGATGCAGTCGATTGAGCTGGGAGTTAGTGATAAGGCCATTTTGGAAGACTATAATCTGGTATGGATTATCACAGACTATGATATTGAGGTGGTTCGTTTGCCTCGTTTTGCGGAAGAAATTACTATTGAAACGGAAGCCTTGAGCTACAATCGGCTCTTTTGCTACCGTCGCTTTACCATTTATGATGAAGCAGGACAGGATCTTATCCACATGATGGCGACCTTTGTTCTCATGGATCGAGATAGTCGAAAAGTCCATGCTGTCGAACCTGAGATTGTGGCTCCGTATCAGTCTGATTTTGATAAAAAGCTTATCCGTGGACCAAAGTATGAGTACTTGGAAGAGCCAATCAGCAAGGATTACCATGTTCGTTTTTACGACTTGGATATGAATGGTCATGTTAATAACAGTAAGTACCTGGACTGGATTTTTGAGGTTATGGGAGCGGATTTTTTGACCCACTATATTCCTAAGAAAATCAATCTCAAGTATGTCAAGGAAGTTCGACCAGGTGGGGTGATTACATCGGCTGTTGAACGGACTGGACTGGAAAGCAAGCATGAGATTACAAGCGACGGGGCTACCAATGCCCAAGCAATCATCACTTGGCAAGAAATAAAAAAGGATTAGGGAGAAAGTATGAAATACAAAGGCTATTTAATTGATTTAGACGGAACCATTTATAAGGGGAAAGATCGAATTCCAGCAGGAGAGGCTTTTGTCCACGAATTGCAAAAGCGGGATATCCCTTATCTTTTTGTAACAAACAATACAACCCGCACTCCAGAGAGTGTTCAGGAGATGTTGGCTCAGAATTTTAATATCGATACGCCCCGATCGACTGTCTACACAGCGACTTTGGCAACGATCGACTATATGAACGACTTGGGGCTTGAAAAGACCGTCTATGTCATCGGAGAAGCAGGGCTCAAGGAAGCCATCAAGGCAGCTGGTTATGTCGAAGACAAGAAAAATCCTGCCTATGTGGTAGTAGGTCTAGACTGGCAAGTCAACTATGAAAAATTTGCGACAGCAACTCTGGCTATTCAAAAAGGTGCCCACTTTATCGGAACCAATCCTGACCTAAACATCCCGACAGAACGCGGTCTTTTGCCAGGTGCTGGTTCACTGATTACGCTGCTTGAAGTAGCAACACGTGTGAAGCCTGTTTATATTGGGAAACCAAATGCCATCATTATGGACAAGGCGGTTGAGCACTTAGGTTTGGAACGTGAAGAGTTAATCATGGTCGGAGACAACTACCTAACTGATATCCGAGCTGGGATTGACAATGGTATTCCAACGCTCTTGGTGACAACAGGTTTTACCAAGGCAGAAGAAGTAGCAGGTCTGCCAATCGCCCCGACTCATGTGGTTTCTAGCCTTGCGGAGTGGAATTTTGATGAAAACTAAACTGACCTTTTGGGGCTCTATGCTCTTTCTCTTCTCTCTTTCTATTCTTCTGACCATTTATTTGGCTTGGATTTTTTATCCGCTGGAAATTCAGTGGCTGAACTTAACGGATAGGGTCTATTTAAAACCAGAAACTATTCAGTACAACTTTCATATCTTGATGAATTACCTGACCAATCCTTTTAGTCAGGACTTGCAGATGCCTGATTTTCGTTCGTCAGCATCTGGGCTACATCACTTTGCGGTGGTGAAGAATCTCTTTCACTTGGTGCAGCTAGTTGCTCTAGTGACACTACCAAGTTTCTATTTCTTTGTCAAAGGGATTGTGAAAAAAGACTTCTTGTCTCTATTTAGTAAAGGGCTTTTGGCTCTAGTGGTTTTGCCTTTACTGATTGGGCTTGGGGGAGTGTTGATTGGTTTCGACCAATTCTTTACCCTTTTCCATCAAATTCTCTTTGTGGGAGATGATACTTGGCTTTTTGACCCAGCCAAGGATCCAGTTATTTTAATTTTACCAGAGACCTTCTTCCTTTATGCCTTCCTTCTCTTTTTCGCCCTTTATGAAAGCTTCTTTGGTTTTCTATACCTGAAAAGTCGTAGGAAGTGAAACGAAAGATATTCTTATTTTGCATAAATCAATTAGGTATGTGATTCGAAACTATTGTCAAGAATGAATTAATCAAATCTAAAAAGAGTTAATCGTTCGCAAACAGTCTATTTTTCTTGAAAAAATAGGCTTTTTTTCTAAAAATCTCTAGTCAAGCGCTTTATTTTTTTGTATAATAGAAGTAGCAAAGTATAGATAAGAAGAGAAAAGCATGATTACACTATTTCTATCACCGAGCTGTACTTCATGTCGTAAGGCAAAGGCCTGGTTAGAAAAACATAAGGTTCCCTTTGAGGAACACAATATTATGACCAGTCCTTTAACAAGAAAAGAATTGCAACACATCCTTTCCTTGACCGAAAATGGTACTGATGACATCATTTCAACTCGTTCAAAAATTTTTCAAAAATTAGATATTGATGTAGAAAGTATTTCGGTATCAGAATTGCTTCATTTGATTGAGCAGTATCCAAGTCTTTTGCGTCGTCCAATTATTATCGATGACAAACGTATGCAGATCGGTTTTAATGAAGATGAGATTCGTGCTTTTCTCCCTCGTAGTTACCGTAAGCAAGAACTAAAAGAAGCAAGAATGAGAGCTGGTATTAGTTAATGAACAAACAGTATAGTTACCCACTAGATTTGTCGTGGAGCACTGAAGAACTTGCTTCAGTGCTTTCTTTTTTTAATGATGTTGAAGCTGCCTATGAAAGCAAGGTAGAGGCTAAAAAGTTACTGGACTCCTATAAGGGATTCAAGGCGGTTGTGCCAAGCAAGAGTGAAGAGAAACGTTTGGGACGAGAATTTGAAACAGTTAGTGGCTATTCGCTTTATCGAGCAGTTCAGACTGCCAAGGAAAAAGGGGAAGGGAAGATTTCTCTTGGAAAGTAAATTTGAATTTGCTAAAGAGCTTGTCAATAAGGCGGGTCAGTACATTCTTGACCATATGCAGGAAGACTTGTGTGTTGAAACCAAGTCCTCTCCAACAGATTTGGTGACCAGACTGGACAAGGAAGTTCAGGAACTCTTGGTTAGTGAGATTTTGTCTCGTTATCCTGAGGATAAGATTTGTGCTGAAGAAGGGTGTCTGCGAGCCTCGGTTAAAGAGGGTAAGGTTTGGGTCATTGATCCCATCGATGGGACCAATAATTTTGTGGCCCAGCAGGAAGATTTTGCTGTCATGATGGCTTATTTTGAAAATGGTCAGGGACAGTTTGGTCTGATTTATGATGTGGTCAAAGGGGATTGTTACCACGGTGGTGGGGAATTTCCAGTTTGTCTAAATGATAGGCCCCTAGCTCCCTTTAAAGCAAAACCACTTGGAGATTTCCTTATTGCAGGGAATAGTGGTATGCTGGAAACCAATGAATGGGGTCTGGCTGATTTGGGTCGAGCGGTCCTCGGTGTACGTGTCTATGGGAGTGCGGCCATTAGTTTTGCCAAGATTTTGTCAGGGCGTTTGTTGACCTATGTCACCTATCTGCAACCATGGGATTATGCCGCTGCAAGTATTTTAGGGGAAAGTCTGGGCTATCGGGTTGTGACCCTATCTGGTCAACCGCTTGATTTTCAAACCAGACAACCGGTCATGATGTTACCTCTTGAGATGCAGGAGGAAATTCAGTCCTATATTTACGAAAGGAAAAGAACTTAGATGCAATTTCCAGAAGGATTTGTTGAAAAATATGAAGAGATATTAGGAGATGAGGCAAGAGATTTTCTTGCCTCTTTTGAGGAGGAAGCGGTTTCGGCTTTTCGGATCAATCCTTTAAAAGAAGCGACAGTTTCCTTTCCTGATGCCATTCCTCAAACTCCTTGGGGCCACTATGGGAAGGTTTCAGGGAAATCGCCTGAGCATGCTACAGGGTTGGTTTATTCGCAAGAACCTGCTGCCCAGATGGTTGCTCAGGTAGCCAAGCCCAGTCCTGGGATGAAGGTCTTGGACTTGGCAGCTGCACCGGGTGGCAAATCAACTCAACTGGCAGCCTATCTAGCAGGGGAGGGGCTACTTGTTTCCAATGAAATTTCAAGCAAACGGGCTAAGATTTTAGTAGAAAATATGGAGCGCTTTGGAGCGACAAATGTCGTAGTGACTAATGAATCTGCCGACAGCTTGGCCAAGGTCTTTAAAGGCTATTTTGACCTTATTGTCCTTGATGCTCCTTGCTCTGGGGAAGGGATGTTTCGTAAGCAACCAGATGCTATGGACTATTGGAGCTTAGATTATCCGATTCAATGTGCTAGCTTGCAAAGAGAAATTCTGGAAGATGCAGTAACCATGCTAGCAGAAGGTGGTCGCTTGGTTTATTCAACCTGTACCTGGGCCCCCGAGGAAAACGAAGAGATTGTCAATTGGTTGCTGGAGGAGTATGATTTTGATTTGTTGCCAGTAGAGCATATCAATGGAATGGTAGCTGGAATTGACCTGCCAGAAACGGCTCGTATGTACCCACATCATTTTAAGGGAGAGGGGCAGTTTGTAGCTCATCTACAGTTTAAGGGTGACAATCCAGCTCCTAAATTTAAGGCAAGTAAGAGCAATCTCAGCCGAGAACAAGTTGTCTTGTGGCAGGAATTTGCCCAAAACCACTTGATAGTTAATCTACCGGGTATCTTGCAGACTTTTGGTGACCAACTCTATCTCCTGCCAGAACTTTTGCCAGATTTAGGGAAACTCAAGATTGCTCGGAATGGCCTGCATCTAGGCACTTTTAAGAAGAAACGCTTTGAGCCTAGTTTTGCTCTTGGTCTAGCCTTGAAACCGAGTCAGGTCAAGCAGTCGGTTGAAATTGACCAAGAGGCGTTTGTAAAGTATGTGGCTGGAGAAACCGTTCAGCTGGCGGAAAGTCTGCCAAATGGTTGGTACCAAGTTTTGGTTCAAGGAAATGGTTTGGGCTTTGCTAAGGTGACTGGAAATGTTTTGAAAAATTATTTTCCTAAAGGCCTCAGATTCAAGTGAAAATGCTAGTCAAAGTAGCTTGTCTATGTTATAGTGGAAGTATGGATTTTTTTCAAATTGTCTTTCATTTTAAGTCAAAATTGGTGGGCAAGGTAACTGAGCAAATGACTAGTAAAACTAAGCAAAGAACTTCAGTTGGCTCCCAATTTTCAAAAGAAAAACATAAATAAATAGTTGAAAAAATTCACAGCATTCACCATTATTTTCAAGGAGAAAAACAGTGAAAAAAAGGAAAAAACTCGCTCTATCCCTTGCGGCTCTCTTGCTAGCAGGTTCTTTGGCGGGATGTGCTAGCTGGATTGATCGTGGAGAATCCATGACAGCTGTTGGCTCAACGGCTCTTCAGCCCTTGGTCGAAGCAGCAGCAGATGAATTTGGCTCTATGCACGTTGGAAAAACAGTCAACGTCCAAGGTGGAGGATCTGGTACAGGTTTGTCTCAGGTTCAGTCTGGAGCCGTTGATGTAGGAAATTCAGACGTATTTGCCGAGGAAAAAGACGGTATCAACGCATCCGCTCTAGTGGACCATAAGGTTGCTGTAGCAGGCTTGGCAGTGATTGTAAATAAGGAAGTTGACGTTGAAAATCTAACAACTGAACAACTCCGTAGCATCTTCACAGGTCAAGTGACCAACTGGAAAGAAGTCGGTGGTAAAGACCTAGCCATTTCCATTATCAACCGCGCGGCAAGTTCTGGTTCGCGTGCAACCTTTGATAGTGTTGTCATGGATGGTCAATCTGCAGTGCAGAGTCAAGAACAGGATTCAAATGGGATGGTCAAAAACATTGTTTCCCAGACACCAGGAGCTATTTCTTACCTAGCCTTTGCCTATGTGGATGACTCGGTTAAACGCATGAAGTTGAATGGCTATGAGCCGATTGCTGAAAATGTTACAACCAATAACTGGCCTTTGTGGTCTTATGAACACATGTACACCCTAGGTCAGCCTAATGAATTGGTGGCAGAGTTTCTCAACTTTGTCCTCTCAGATGAAGCGCAAAGCGGAATCGTTAAGGGAATGGGCTATATTTCTGTCAAGGAAATGAAGGTTGAAAAAGATGCTGTAGGAACGGTGACAGCACTAGAAGGGAGTCAATAATGAATCAAGAAGAATTAGCTAAAAAATTACTTTCTCCCTCAAAGAACTCTCGTCTAGAGAAATTAGGAAAAGGCTTGACCTTTGCCTGCCTGTCTTTGATTGTCATCATTGTGGCCATGATTTTGATTTTCGTAGCCCAAAAAGGCTTGTCGACCTTCTTTGTCAATGGGGTCAACATCTTTGATTTTCTCTTTGGACAAACTTGGAATCCTTCAGGTAAACAATTTGGTGCCCTTCCCATGATTTTGGGTTCCTTCATTGTCACAATCCTATCAGCTCTTATCGCAACTCCTTTTGCCATCGGTGCGGCAGTCTTTATGACTGAAGTCTCACCAAAAGGTGCTAGAATCTTGCAACCAGCCATTGAATTGCTGGTCGGGATTCCTTCCGTTGTGTATGGATTTATCGGTTTGCAGGTCGTAGTTCCCTTTGTACGTAGTGTCTTTGGTGGAACTGGTTTTGGGATTCTGTCAGGGATTTTTGTTCTCTTTGTCATGATTTTACCGACGGTAACCTTTATGACAACCGATAGCTTGCGTGCGGTGCCTCGTCATTATCGTGAAGCTAGTTTGGCTATGGGGGCCACTCGCTGGCAAACCATCTGGCGCGTGACCTTGAAGGCAGCGCGTTCAGGGATTTTTACAGCAGTGGTCTTTGGGATGGCGCGTGCCTTTGGTGAAGCTCTAGCCATTCAGATGGTGGTCGGAAACTCAGCCGTAGTCCCAACTTCACTAACAACACCTGCTGCGACCTTGACCTCTGTTTTGACCATGGGTATCGGAAATACTGTTATGGGAACCGTTGACAATAACGTTCTCTGGTCACTGGCCTTAGTCTTGCTTTTGATGAGTTTGGCCTTCAACAGTGTGATTAAATTGATTACGAAAGAAAGAGGAAAGAAAAACTATGCACGCTAAGAAATTAGATAAAATTGCAACAGCTGTCCTCTACTCAATTGCAGGAATTATCGTTGCCATCTTGGCATCCTTGATTCTTTATATCTTGGTTCGTGGTTTGCCCCACATCTCTTGGTCTTTCTTGACTGGCAAATCATCTTCTTACCAAGCAGGCGGAGGGATTGGAATTCAGCTCTATAATTCCTTCTTCCTTTTGGTTATTACCTTGATTATCTCTGTTCCCTTGTCTATGGGGGCTGGGATTTTCCTAGCTGAATATGCTAAAAAAGGTCCTGTGACCAATTTTGTCAGAACCTGTATTGAAATCTTGTCTTCACTGCCATCAGTGGTTGTGGGTCTCTTTGGTTACTTGATCTTTGTAGTTCAGTTTGAGTATGGATTTTCAATTATTTCAGGTGCCTTGGCCTTGACAGTCTTTAACTTGCCTCAGATGACTCGAAATGTTGAGGACAGCTTGAAACACGTTCACCATACGCAACGTGAGGCTGGTTTGGCCCTTGGGATTTCTCGTTGGGAGACAGTGGTCCATGTGGTCATTCCAGAAGCTCTTCCAGGTATTGTGACTGGGGTCGTCTTAGCTTCTGGTCGTATTTTTGGTGAGGCGGCTGCTTTGATCTATACTGCAGGACAATCCGCTCCAGCTCTTGACTGGTCTAACTGGAATATTCTCAGTGTAACTAGCCCAATCTCTATCTTCCGTCAAGCAGAAACCTTGGCTGTCCACATCTGGAAAGTCAATAGTGAAGGAACCATTCCTGATGGCACAATCGTATCAGCAGGTTCTGCAGCTGTGCTCCTCATCTTTATCCTCATTTTTAACTTTGGAGCCCGCAAACTCGGAAGCTACCTACATAAGAAATTAACCGCTGCCTAAAGGAGAAGCCATGTCAAAATATAATTGGGATGAAAAGCATATCATCACCTTTCCTGAAGAGAAAGTGGCCCTCTCTACTAAGGATTTACATGTTTACTACGGTAAAAATGAATCTATCAAGGGCATCGATATGCAATTTGAAAAAAATAAAATTACTGCCTTAATTGGCCCTTCTGGATCAGGAAAATCAACCTACCTCCGCAGTCTCAATCGGATGAATGATACCATTGATATTGCCAAGGTCACAGGTCAAATTCTCTACCAAGGGATTGACGTCAACCGTCCAGAAATCAATGTCTATGAGATGCGTAAGCACATTGGAATGGTCTTCCAACGCCCAAATCCCTTTGCCAAGTCTATCTACCGCAATATCACTTTTGCCCATGAACGTGCAGGAGTTAAGGACAAGCAAGTTTTGGATGAAATTGTGGAAACTTCTCTTCGTCAGGCTGCCCTTTGGGACCAGGTCAAAGACGATTTGCACAAGTCAGCCTTGACCCTATCAGGTGGTCAGCAGCAACGTCTCTGTATCGCTCGTGCTATCTCGGTTAAACCAGATATTCTCTTGATGGATGAGCCGGCGTCAGCTTTGGATCCGATTGCGACAGCCCAGCTGGAAGAAACTATGCTGGAATTAAAGAAGGACTTTACCATCATCATCGTGACCCACAGTATGCAGCAGGCTGCGCGTGCTAGTGACTACACAGGATTTTTCTACTTGGGTGACTTGATAGAGTATGATAAGACCTCTAATATTTTCCAAAATGCCAAACTACAGTCAACCAATGACTACGTAACAGGACACTTTGGATAGAAAGGAAACAGTATGAAAGAAGCGATTTTACAGGTGTCAGACCTGTCCGTTTACTACAATCAAAAGAAGGCCTTGAATAGTGTTTCCCTATCTTTCCAACCTAAGGAAATTACAGCCTTGATCGGTCCATCTGGATCAGGGAAATCAACCCTCCTAAAGGCTATCAACCGCATGGGTGATCTCAATCCAGAGGTAACCACAACTGGTTCAGTAGTTTATAATGGTCACAACATCTACAGCCCACGTACAGATACAGTTGAATTGCGGAAGGAAATCGGTATGGTCTTTCAACAACCGAACCCTTTCCCTATGTCTATCTACGAAAATGTTGTTTACGGGCTTCGTATCAATGGAGTTAAGGATAAGCAGGTTCTGGATGAAGCAGTAGAAAAAGCCTTGCAACGAGCTTCTATCTGGGATGAGGTCAAGGATCGCCTGCATGATTCAGCTATCGGGCTTTCAGGTGGACAACAACAACGTGTCTGTGTTGCTCGTGTCTTGGCAACCAGTCCTAAAATCATTCTCTTGGATGAACCGACTTCAGCTCTGGACCCTATCTCGGCTGGTAAGATTGAGGAAACCTTGTATGGTTTAAAAGATAAATACACCATGCTCTTGGTTACGCGTTCCATGCAACAAGCCTCTCGTATTTCTGACAAGACAGGATTTTTCCTAGATGGAGATCTGATCGAGTTTAACGATACCAAGAAGATGTTCCTCAACCCACAACACAAGGAAACAGAAGATTATATTTCAGGAAAATTTGGATAAGGAGATAAATGATGTTACGTTCTCAATTTGAAGAAGATTTGGAGAAATTGCACAACCAGTTCTATGCAATGGGACAAGAAGTGCTATCCCAAATCAATCGGACAGTGCGTGCCTTTGTTACGCATGACCGTGATTTGGCCAAGGAAGTCATCGAAGACGATGCAGAAGTGAACGAATACGAAGTGAAATTGGAAAAGAAATCATTTGAAATGATTGCCCTTCAACAACCCGTTTCTCAGGACTTGCGTACTGTTTTGACAGTCTTGAAGGCTGTATCTGACTTGGAACGTATGGGTGACCATGCCGTTTCCATTGCCAAGGCGGCAATTCGTATGAAGGGGGAGCAACGCATCCCAGCTGTTGAAGAAGAAATAAAGAGAATGGGTCGCGATGTCAAGAACTTCGTCGAAGCAGCCCTTGAACTCTATCTCAATGGTTCAGTAGATCAGGCCTATGAAGTAGCAGCAATGGATGAAAAAATCAACCATTACTTTGATAGCATTCGTGACTTGGCTACAGAAGAAATCAAGAAAAATCCTGATGCCATTGTTACAGGTCGTGATTATTTCCAAGTGATTGCCTTCTTGGAACGTATTGGAGACTATGCCAAGAATATCTGTGAATGGGTTGTTTACTTTGAAACAGGTAAGATTGTCGAACTATAAAATAGAGTCATTCTGTATAAAAAGGAGCTTGAAATCAATTAATAGCTCCTTTTATTGAATGAAAAAAATATTTTTAAGATAAAAATTCAAAAAACACTTGACAAGTATCTTGGATAGCGTTATAATTATACAAAATTAACAGAGAGGTTGTTTATTTATGAAATCAAAAAAATGGATATTTGTTTTATGTAGTTTTCTTGCAAGTTTCTTCTTAGTAGCTTGCCAGTCGGGTTCTAATGGTTCTCAGTCAGCTGTTGAGGCCATTAAGCAAAAGGGGAAATTAGTTGTGGCGACCAGTCCTGACTATGCACCTTTTGAATTTCAGTCTTTAGTTGACGGGAAAAATCAGGTAGTCGGTGCGGATATTGATATGGCCCAAGCTATCGCTGATGAACTTGGGGTGAAGTTGGAAATTTCAAGCATGAGTTTTGACAATGTCTTGACCAGTCTTCAAACTGGTAAGGCTGACCTAGCAGTTGCGGGAATTAGCGCTACTGACGAGAGAAAAGAGGTCTTTGATTTTTCAATCCCTTACTATGAAAACAAGATTAGTTTCTTGGTTCGTAAGTCTGATGTAGAAAAATACAAGGATTTAACTAGCCTTGAAAGTGCTAATATTGCAGCCCAAAAAGGGACTGTTCCAGAAGCTATGGTCAAGGAACAATTGCCAAAAGCTCAGTTGACTTCCCTAACCAATATGGGTGAAGCTGTTAATGAATTACAGGCTGGAAAAGTAGATGCTGTTCACATGGATGAGCCTGTTGCTCTTAGCTATGCTGCTAAAAATGCCGACCTAGCTGTCGCAACTGTCAGCTTGAAGATGAAGGATGGCGAAGCCAATGCAGTTGCCCTTAGAAAAAATAGTGCTGATTTGAAAGAAGTGGTGGACAAGGTCATCCAAAAACTCAAGGATGAAGGTACCTACAAAAAATATCTTGAAAAAGCGGCAACCTTAACAGAAGTTGAACAATAAGAAAAAAGCAGAGTTGGAAGTCATTCCAATTCTGCTTTTAAATAGTTTAAAACCTTTTCCAGATTTTCTAAGGACACCTTGGCAAATTGATAAGGACAGGCACCCAAGTAAGCCTCTTCAAAGAAGTCCAAGCCCAGTTGGCTGTGTTTGAGACTAGCAATTTTAGGATACTGTCTGAGGTCTAGCAATAAACCATCATGAAGCGGAAAGTGAGGAAGGGGACAAGGTATTTTAGCTAGTCTTTCCTCGATTTGTTTTTGGTAAGCTTCCTGATTGGATAAGCGAGCTAGCCGATTTTTGTCAAATAATTGACTGTCAATATAGAGTGATAAGGCCTTTTGCATGATAAGGTTGCTGTCGTAGTCTAGGATATTTTTGTAGGCGACAAAGGCTTCTTTGATAGCATTTGGAAGGATGAGTGCCGTAATCCGCAGGGCTGGAAAGAGGCTGGTTGAGAAGGACTTTATGTAAATTACGAGCTTCTCTGTATCCAGATAGTGGAAGGTCTGGCCCTTCTTGGAGTCCAAATCCCCCAGATAATCGTCTTCGACGATATAAACACCATACTTAGCTGCTAAGTCAAGAATAGCCCGTTTGTCCTGTTCTGAATAGGAATGCCCCAGAGGATAGTGAAAACGAGGAATGGTGTAGAAAAACTTAATTTTTCCTGTTTTGAAGTGACCTTCCAGTTCCTCCAAGTCAATCCCATCAATGCCTCGTTCAATCGTTTGATAGTCTAAGCCCTGAGCAATCAAGAGGCGATTCATCCGATGGTAGGTCGGCTGTTCCACCAAGATTTCCTTGGCTTGGCTAGGAAAGGATATTTGAGAAAGGATAAACAAGGCTTGCTGGGTTCCAGAAGTCAGTACAAGTTGATCAGCCTTACAGTAGAGAGCTTGGTCAAAGAGGAGCTGGTGAATGGATTGTCTTAAGTCTTCTAATCCTTCTTGGTTGTCATAGTAGTTGAAGAGGTAGTTTTCCCGGCCAATCAAGGTTTCATTGACACAGAGTCGGAAATCGTCATAGGCACTGGCATGTTCGTCAGTGACTTCGATTTCTAGATCCTGGTGTTGCCCTTGTTCTAGGACATAGTAACCACTCTGGGGCTTGGCATAGAGGTATTGTTCGTGCCGTAATTCCAGAAGGGCTCTCTGAATGGTATCCTTGCTACAGTGAAAGTCAAGGCTCAGTTGACGGATAGAAGGCAGGCGACTTCCCGTTGGAAAACGTCCAGACTCGATACCGTTTTTCAGATAGGAAACAACCTCTTGGTACTTGCTTTGTTTCTTCATTCCAGACCTCCCTTGATTTTGTTACATTGTACCTTTTTTTTTCCTTCTTGGCAATGTCTAGAGTGTTTCTATCGTTCACATCTAGGGGTAAATGTGGTATACTTAGGAGTAACATTTATAGAATAATACTCTTCGAAAATCTCTTCAAACCACGTCAGCTTCGCCTTGCCGTAGATATATGTAACTGACTTCGTCAGTCTTATCTACAACCTCAAAGCAGTGCTTTGAGCAACCTGTGGCTCGCTTCCTAGTTTGCTTTTTGATTTTCATTGAGTATAACAGTCAAGAAAGAGAATGGATAAGAACGTGCAGGAACCAGTGAAATTATTTCAATACAATACTCTTGGAGCCTTGATGGCTGGCCTTTATGGTGGTACCATGACAGTGGGAGAATTGCTAGAGCATGGTGACCTTGGTTTGGGAACCTTGGATTCCATTGACGGGGAATTGATTGTCTTGGATGGCAAGGCTTATCAGGCCAAAGGATCAGGAGAGCAACCAGAAATTGTTGAAGTGTCGCCAGATGCCCTTATTCCTTATGCAGCAGTGGTACCGCATCAGGCAGAGGTCATTTTCCGCCAGCGCTTTGAGATGACAGACAAGGAATTGGAAGAGCGGATTGAGTCTTATTATGATGGGGAAAATCTTTTCCGCTCTATCAAGATTCGGGGGGAATTTTCACATATGCATGTGCGCATGATTCCAAAGTCGACACCAGATACCAAGTTTGCTGATGTCGCAACCCATCAACCGGAATATAGTCGTGACAATGTGGTGGGAACCATCGTTGGTTTCTGGACGCCAGAGATTTTCCATGGGGTCAGTGTGGCAGGCTACCATCTGCACTTCATCTCAGATGATTTGACTTTCGGTGGACATGTCATGGACTTTGTCATCAAGGAAGGTATTATCGAGGTGGGAGCAGTTGACCAATTGGACCAACGTTTCCCAGTTCAAGACCGTCAATACTTGTTTGCTAAGTTTAATGTTGACGAGATGAAAAAAGATATTGAAAAGGCGGAATAGGAGAAGAAAATGACCATTCATATTATCATTACCATGGTGCTGTTGCTGGCTTTCTTGATAGGGAGCATTTGGTATGCCAAAAAGAAACACCAGATCAATCTAGCTGTCTTGGGCTTGGGGGCTGTTGCTTTCTTTGTCTCTTCACAGATTTTAGAAAAACTGGTGCATATTTTGGTTTTACATCCTCAAAAAGACGGTAGTATTGCCCTCATGCAAGACCATCCGCTTGTCTATATCATCTATGGCCTAGCCATGGCAGCATTTTTTGAGGAAACTGCTCGTCTTATTTTCTTCAAATGGTTGGAGAAAAAGAGAAGTTTGGAAAAGGCAGATGCTTTGGCTTATGGATTGGGGCATGGTGGCTTGGAGTTGATTTTCCTAGGTCTTACTAGTTTGATTAATCTCTACATCGTTCTCTCAGCAGTTCAAACGCAAAATCCACAGGTTATGCAATTGCTGTCTGAAAATATGTTGAAAACTATTCAGTCGCTATCAGTCTGGCAGATTTATTTGCTTGGTTTTGAGCGAATCTTGGCCCTAGGTTTCCAATTACTCTTGACTGTTTGGGTTTACCAAGCTGTTCGCCAGAAGAAATGGATTTATCTCCTAGCGGCCTATGGACTACATGCCTTCTTTGACCTAGCACCATCTCTTGCCCAAGTTGGCTGGTTGACCAATCCAGTCTTGGTTGAAGTTGTCCTAGCACTTGAACTTGTTCTGGTTGCCTATGGAACAAAGGCTATCTTTTGCAAAAAATCATAAAAAGAGGGGAAACCTCTTTTTTTGTTTAAAATAAGCCCAAGATTTTTTTAGGGTCGTCAAATGGTCTTAAAAATGGTATAATGGAATGAATTTTGTAAAAGGAAGAGTGTCATGTCAGTAAAAGAAAAAATGCTTGAAATCTTAGAAGGGATTGATATCCGTTTCAAGGAACCCTTGCATAGCTATAGTTATACAAAAGTAGGTGGAGAGGCCGATTATTTGGTCTTTCCACGAAATCGTTTTGAGTTGGCTCGCGTTGTCAAATTTGCCAATCAAGAAAGTATTCCTTGGATGGTCCTTGGAAATGCTAGCAACATCATCGTTCGTGATGGTGGGATTCGTGGATTTGTCATCTTGTGTGACAAGCTCAATAATGTTTCCGTTGATGGCTATACCATCGAAGCTGAAGCTGGTGCTAACTTGATTGAAACAACTCGCATTGCCCTTCGCCATAGCTTGACTGGCTTTGAGTTTGCTTGTGGTATTCCAGGGAGCGTCGGTGGTGCTGTCTTTATGAATGCGGGTGCCTATGGTGGCGAGATTGCCCACATCTTGCAGTCTTGTAAGGTCTTGACCAAGGATGGAGAAATAGAGACCCTGTCTGTCAAGGATTTGGCTTTTGGTTACCGCCACTCAGCCATTCAAGAGTCTGGTGCAGTTGTCTTGTCAGCTAAATTTGCCCTTGCTCCAGGAAGCCATCAGGTTATCAAGCAAGAAATGGATCGTTTGACGCATCTACGTGAACTCAAGCAACCTTTGGAATACCCATCTTGTGGTTCGGTCTTTAAGCGTCCTGTTGGTCATTTTGCAGGTCAATTAATTTCAGAAGCTGGCTTGAAAGGCTATCGTATCGGTGGAGTAGAAGTCTCAGAAAAACACGCAGGATTTATGATTAATGTTGCTGATGGAACGGCCAAAGACTACGAAGACTTGATTGAGTCTGTGATTGAAAAAGTCAAGGAACACTCTGGCGTTACTCTTGAGAGAGAAGTCCGTATTTTAGGTGAAAGCAAGTAGGAAGCTTTAGCTAAAAAGCTGCTGCTATGTCATGGAAAGGGGGTGAAAGCCTATCGTCAGTGCAGAAGAATGTAGGCAGTTCAATCTCCTACACGAGGTAGTAGCGGCCTGACAGAGCCCTGATCTGTTAATCTATGAAAAAGAAGGAATAAATGACAATTGAAAAAACCAATTATTGAATTCAAAAACGTCTCAAAAGTTTTTGAAGACAGCAACACCAAGGTTCTCAAAGATATCAACTTTGAGTTGGAAGAAGGGAAGTTCTATACTCTTCTAGGCGCATCTGGTTCAGGGAAATCAACCATCCTAAACATCATTGCAGGTTTACTGGATGCGACGACAGGAGATATTTTATTGGACGGTGTCCGAATCAATGACATTCCAACCAACAAGCGAGACGTCCATACGGTCTTCCAATCCTATGCCTTGTTTCCACATATGAATGTGTTTGAAAATGTTGCCTTTCCACTACGCTTGCGCAAGATTGACAAGAAAGAAATCGAGCAACGCGTAGCGGAAGTTCTCAAGATGGTTCAGTTGGAAGGGTACGAAAAACGTTCTATTCGTAAACTTTCTGGAGGACAACGTCAGCGTGTGGCCATTGCCCGCGCCATCATCAATCAACCTCGTGTGGTTTTGTTGGATGAGCCCTTGTCAGCGCTGGACTTGAAATTGCGAACAGACATGCAGTACGAACTCCGTGAACTACAACAACGATTGGGCATTACCTTTGTCTTTGTCACTCACGATCAGGAAGAAGCCCTTGCCATGAGTGACTGGATTTTCGTTATGAATGATGGCGAGATTGTCCAGTCTGGAACGCCTGTGGACATCTACGACGAGCCAATCAACCACTTTGTTGCCACCTTTATTGGTGAGTCAAACATCTTGCCAGGTACCATGATTGAGGACTACTTGGTTGAGTTTAACGGCAAACGCTTTGAAGCGGTCGATGGAGGGATGAAGCCCAATGAACCAGTCGAAGTCGTGATTCGTCCAGAGGACTTACGCATTACCCTTCCTGAAGAAGGCAAACTCCAAGTTAAGGTTGATACCCAGCTCTTTCGTGGGGTTCACTATGAAATCATCGCCTATGACGAACTCGGAAATGAATGGATGATCCACTCAACTCGTAAGGCCATCGTGGGTGAGGAAATCGGTCTGGACTTTGAACCAGAAGACATCCACATCATGCGTCTCAACGAAACCGAAGAAGAGTTCGATGCCCGTATCGAAGAATACGTGGAAATCGAAGAGCAAGAAGCAGGTCTGATCAATGCAATCGAGGAGGAAAGAGATGAAGAAAACAAGCTCTAAACTCTTTGTAGTGCCCTACATGCTCTGGATTGCCCTCTTTGTGTTGGCACCCTTGGTCCTGATTTTCGGTCAATCCTTTTTCAACATTGAAGGCCAGTTTAGTTTAGAAAACTATAAATCTTACTTTGCGTCACAAAACTTGACCTACCTAAAAATGAGTTTCAACTCTGTACTATATGCAGGAATTGTGACCTTTGTGACCTTGCTTATCAGCTATCCAACAGCCCTCTTTTTGACCCGTCTCAAGCACCGTCAACTCTGGCTCATGCTGATTATCCTGCCAACTTGGATCAATTTGCTCCTCAAGGCCTATGCCTTTATCGGAATTTTTGGTCAAAATGGCTCTATTAACCAATTTTTGGAATTTATCGGAATCGGTTCGCAACAGTTGCTCTTTACTGATTTCTCCTTTATTTTTGTCGCAAGCTACATCGAGCTTCCCTTTATGCTTTTGCCCATTTTCAATGTCTTGGACGATATGGATAATAACCTCATCAATGCCAGCTACGATCTGGGTGCGACCAAGTGGGAGACCTTCCGCCATGTCATCTTCCCTCTATCGATGAACGGCGTGCGAAGTGGAGTTCAGTCGGTCTTTATTCCAAGCTTGAGTCTCTTCATGCTGACCCGTTTGATTGGTGGGAACCGCGTTATCACCTTGGGGACAGCCATTGAGCAGAACTTCCTGACAAATGACAACTACGGTATGGGTTCTACCATCGGTGTGATTCTCATCCTGACCATGTTCATCACCATGTGGGTGACCAAGGAAAGGAGAGAACGATGAAAAAAATTGCCAATCTTTATCTGGGACTAGTCTTTCTTGTCCTCTACCTGCCGATTTTTTACCTGATTGGCTACGCCTTTAATGCAGGCAACGACATGAATAGCTTTACAGGCTTTAGTTTGAGTCATTTTAAAACCATGTTTAGCGATGGTCGCCTTATGTTAATTGTGACCCAGACCTTTTTCTTGGCCTTTCTGTCAGCATTGATAGCGACCATTATCGGGACTTTCGGTGCTATTTACATCTACCAGTCTCGTAAGAAATACCAAGAAGCCTTTCTATCACTCAATAATATCCTCATGGTTGCGCCTGACGTTATGATTGGTGCCAGCTTCTTGATTCTCTTTACCCAACTCAAGTTTTCACTTGGATTTTTGACTGTTCTATCTAGTCACGTGGCCTTCTCCATTCCTATCGTGGTCTTGATGGTCTTACCTCGTCTCAAGGAAATGAACGGCGATATGATTCATGCGGCCTATGACCTTGGTGCCAGTCAATTTCAGATGTTCAAGGAAATTATGCTTCCTTATCTGACTCCGTCTATCATTGCAGGTTATTTCATGGCCTTCACCTATTCGCTAGATGACTTTGCTGTGACCTTCTTTGTAACGGGAAATGGCTTTTCAACCCTATCAGTCGAGATTTACTCTCGTGCTCGCAAGGGGATTTCGCTAGAAATCAATGCCCTGTCTGCCCTTGTCTTTCTCTTTAGTATTATCCTAGTTGTTGGCTATTACTTTATCTCACGTGAGAAGGAGGAGCAAGCATGAAAAAACTCTATTCATTTTTAGCAGGAATTGCTGCGATTATCCTAGTCTTGTGGGGAATTGCGACTCATTTAGATAGTAAAATCAATAGCCGAGATAGTCAAAAACTGGTCATCTACAACTGGGGTGACTATATCGATCCAGAACTATTGGAGCAATTCACAGAAGAAACAGGCATCCAAGTCCAGTATGAGACCTTTGATTCCAACGAAGCCATGTATACCAAGATCAAGCAGGGTGGAACGACCTACGATATTGCCATCCCTAGTGAATACATGATCAACAAGATGAAGGACGAAGACCTCTTGGTACCACTTGATTATTCAAAACTTGAAGGTCTTGAAAATATCGGACCAGAGTTCCTCAACCAGTCCTTTGACCCAGGCAATAAATTCTCCATCCCTTACTTCTGGGGAACTTTGGGAATTGTCTACAATGAAACTATGGTAGATGAAGCGCCTGAGCATTGGGATGACCTTTGGAAGCCAGAGTATAAGAACTCTATCATGCTCTTTGATGGGGCGCGTGAGGTGCTGGGACTGGGACTCAATTCCCTCGGCTACAGCCTCAACTCCAAGAATAGCCAGCAGTTGGAAGAGACAGTGGACAAGCTCTACAAGTTGACTCCAAATATCAAGGCTATTGTGGCGGACGAGATGAAGGGTTACATGATTCAGAATAATGCTGCAATCGGTGTGACCTTCTCTGGTGAAGCTAGCCAAATGTTAGAAAAAAATGAAAATCTACGCTATGTGGTTCCGACTGAGGCCAGCAACCTTTGGTTTGACAATATGGTCATTCCCAAAACAGTTAAAAACCAAGATGCCGCCTATGCCTTTATCAACTTTATGTTGCAACCCGAAAATGCTCTTAAAAATGCAGAGTATGTCGGTTATTCAACACCAAACCTACCAGCTAAGGAACTGCTCCCAGAGGAGAAAAAAGAAGACAAGGCCTTCTATCCAGATGCTGAAACCATGAAACACCTAGAAGTTTACGAGAAATTTAACCATAAATGGACAGGCAAATACAGCGACCTCTTCCTACAATTTAAAATGTATCGTAAGTAGGAGTAGAATGTCCGAAAACGAATCAGTCAAGCTGGTTCGTTTTTTTATGTAAAAGGCAATTTTTGTAACTGTATGTTTTTCTATGATAGTTGCTGTGTTTAGTAATATGAAAATTGAGTATAAAAATAGTGATAAGTGAAATAACGGCGCATTTGTTTCAAGATTTTTTTATTTGTTGAATTCTATCTCCTTCATTAAAATTTTTTAAATTGACTACTAGCTACATACGTTTTTACCTCCTTTTATGCTATAATATTCTCAATAGAATCTTTAATATTCAAATAAATATTCCTTATGGAATAATTCCGTTTTATACTGTTTAGAATATTTAAGAGGATACAATGTTTAATAATGATTCTTTTGGAGATCGTCTTAAGAAACTGAGAAAGATCAAGAAGTTAACTCAGGTACAAATTTCTGAAATGATTGGTGGATAACAAGGTACTTATTCTCGTTAGGAGAATGGAACTTTAGAGCCTAATTTAGACGCCGTTGTCAAATTAGCAAAATTATTTGATATCACGACAGATTATTTACTAGGAAAAACGATTTATAGTACTCTAGATGGTATTTCTCATCCAATCACTAGAATTGATATGAAGAAGTTAAAAGAGTTTAATAAAACTGAACTTAATGATTTGAAATTTGCGCTTGTTATGAATGGAATAAAAAAACATTTCACTGTATTTGACTATATGGATGAGCTAGTTTCTGAATATAATTTAGACAAAGAAGAGCAAGGAATATTGCCGACTCTCTTTAAAGAGGTTTATGATTATTTTAATGCAGATTAATGGTTTATAAGATTAATCCTCAATAGATAGAGAATAATATATTCTTGTTGAGTGATTCTATTTTATGAAGGTTGTTTGTAGTTGAAGGGGGGAAATAGATGGACTCTAAAATTGATACAGCTTGGAACTTGTTTCTGGAAGGAAAAATATCAGAAGCTAAAAAGTTAGTTGAACAAGATTTTTCCATTGATACCTGTACGAATTTTAGTCTTTTAAATTTGATGGGATATTTATTGTTAGCAGAAAAAGACTATGTTTCATGTACCCATATCTTTGAGAAATACATTTTATTGGCGCAACAAAATGAAGATAAAGACAATGAACACATTGGCTTACATCAATTAGCTATGATTTACAGAGATCAGGGGTATTTTCATAAGGCTTTAAAACTTATTGAAGATGAAGAGAAGATAGTTGAAGAGCATTTTCCAAATGATAATCTAAAGAAAGCTGTGAATAACTACGAACAGGGCTATGTGAGATTTAAATTAAACAATCTTGATGAGGCTCTTACATTCATGAATCTGTCATTGGAACAATCTTTAGAGACTGATGATGTAATTTCTCAAGCTTGTAGCTATAGAGGATTAGGTGAAATCTATTCAGCCTTGGAAGATACGGAGTTATCCAACACACATTTCAAACAAGCTATAGAACTTTTCGAAAGTGTTGGAGAATTTGAAGGGATAAAGGAAATTGAGGAATTGATTAATGAATGATTTTACATTTAGATTTTGTTATTAGTTTGCTTTATCTTAAAGAATGTAGATATGCAATTGACAGTCTAGATAATATTAAAGCGAGAGAGTGATATGTTATTTTGGATTTGTTTAATATCAACAATTATATTGGCTAATTTTGTTCGCCTGAAAGAGTAATCAAAGATACAGGGAATTGGTCTGATTCAATGGAGATCATTTCCAGTTGACGCAGACTTAAAAAAACGATATAATAAGAAAGTTGAGAATTGATTTTCAGTTGTCTTAGTCCAGAGAAATGGCGGTGCTGCGAGCCATCTAAGCTAGGAAGTCATGCTACTCAATCATACAATTGCATAAGAATAAGAGAATGACAAGTTCATTGAATGAAGGTGGTACCGCGGTTTTTCGCCCTTCGTGATATGAACTTGTCTTTTGATTTTTTGGAGGTGTTGATGAAAACATTTCTTGTCAAATAAAAGTTTCGTCTTGGAGGCGAGCGCTTTGCTATCAAGGATGACAGGGGAGAAATCGCCTATCAGGTAGAGGGATCATTTTTTAAAATTCCCAAAACCTTTACTATCTATGATGCATTTGGTAACCAAGTCAGTGAGATTAGTAAAGAGATTTGGACCCTACTTCCTCGTTTTGAGATTCAGCTTCAGGACGGATCGAGTTTTGTCATTCGTAAGAAGTTGACCTTTTGGCGAGATAAGTATGAGTTTGATAATCTAGGTCTTCGTATTGAGGGCAATATCTGGGATTTGGATTTCAAATTGCTGGATGATCGCGATCAGCTGATTGCGGAAATTAAGAAGGAACTCTTCCATCTGACTTCTACCTACACTGTAACGGTTCTTGAAGACGCTTATGCAGACCTAGTCATTTCCCTCTGTGTCGCCATTGACTATGTGGAAATGCTGGAAAGCCAATCACATTAAAGAAGTAAATAAGGAGACAATATGAAACAACTATCTAGTGCACAAGTACGCCAAATGTGGCTTGATTTCTGGGCGACCAAAGGTCACTCTGTAGAACCATCAGTGAGCTTGGTTCCTGTAAATGATCCAACTCTTTTGTGGATCAACTCTGGGGTAGCAACCCTTAAGAAATACTTTGACGGGACCATTATCCCTGAAAATCCACGTATTACCAATGCCCAAAAGGCTATCCGTACCAACGACATCGAAAACGTAGGGAAGACTGCGCGTCACCATACCATGTTTGAAATGTTGGGGAACTTCTCAATCGGAGATTACTTCCGTGACGAAGCCATCACTTGGGCTTATGAGCTTTTGACCAGCCCAGAATGGTTTGACTTCCCAGCTGAGAAACTTTACATGACCTACTATCCAGATGATAAAGATTCATACAACCGCTGGATTGAAGTGGGAGTGGATCCAAGTCACTTGATTCCAATCGAGGACAACTTTTGGGAAATCGGTGCGGGACCTTCTGGACCAGATACAGAAATCTTCTTTGACCGTGGAGAAGCATTTGACCCAGAAAATATCGGTATTCGCCTGCTTGCAGAAGATATTGAAAATGACCGTTACATCGAAATCTGGAACATCGTTTTGTCACAATTTAACGCGGATCCTGCTGTTCCTCGTAGCGAGTACAAGGAATTGCCACATAAGAACATTGATACGGGCGCTGGTTTGGAGCGTTTGGTGGCGGTTATCCAAGGTGCTAAGACTAACTTTGAAACAGACCTCTTCATGCCAATCATTCGTGAAGTGGAGAAATTGTCTGGTAAGGTTTATGACCAAGATGGCGATAACATGAGCTTCAAGGTCATCGCTGACCACATCCGTTCTCTTTCATTTGCTATTGGTGATGGTGCCCTTCCAGGAAATGAAGGCCGCGGTTATGTCCTTCGTCGTTTGCTCCGTCGTGCTTCTATGCATGGTCAAAAATTGGGTATCAATGAGCCTTTCCTTTACAAACTCGTTCCAACTGTTGGAAAAATCATGGAAAGCTACTACCCAGAAGTGCTTGAAAAACGTGACTTTATCGAAAAAATCGTTAAGAGCGAAGAAGAATCATTTGCGCGTACTCTTCACTCAGGTCAACACTTTGCCCAAGGCATTGTAGCAGACTTGAAAGAAAAAGGTCAATCTGTCATTGCTGGTCAAGATGTATTCAAACTTTACGACACTTATGGATTCCCAGTTGAATTGACAGAAGAAATTGCTGAAGAAGCTGGTATGACTGTGGACCGTGAAGGCTTTGAAGCAGCCATGAAAGAACAGCAAGAACGCGCGCGTGCTTCAGCTGTTAAAGGTGGCTCAATGGGTATGCAAAATGAAACCCTTCAAAACATCACTGTAGAAAGTGTCTTCAACTACAATGCTAGCCAATTGTCTTCTAAATTGGTGGCTATAGTGGCTGACAATGCAGAAGTAGAATCTGTATCAGAAGGAACTGCCTCTCTTATCTTTGCGGAAACGCCATTCTATGCTGAAATGGGTGGACAGGTCGCTGACCACGGACAAATCTTGGATGAGTCAGGTAAGGTCGTGGCTACTGTGATAAATGTTCAAAAAGCACCAAACGGACAAGCTCTTCATACAGTTGAAGTCCATGCACCACTTGCCTTGAACCAAGAATATACCTTGACAATTGATACTAATCGTCGTCACCGTGTCATGAAAAACCACACAGCGACTCACTTGCTTCACGCTGCCCTTCACAATATCCTTGGAAACCACGCGACACAAGCAGGATCTCTTAATGAAGTTGAATTCCTTAGATTTGACTTTACCCACTTCCAAGCAGTGACTGCTGAAGAATTGCGTGCGATTGAACAGCAAGTCAACGAGAAAATCTGGGAAGCTCTTGAAGTGAAGACAGTTGAAACAGATATTGACACTGCTAAAGAAATGGGAGCTATGGCCCTCTTTGGTGAGAAATACGGCAAAGAAGTCCGTGTTGTTACTATAGGTGACTACTCTATCGAGCTTTGTGGTGGTACCCACGTTGGCAACACTTCTGAAATTGGTCTTTTCAAGATTGTCAAAGAAGAAGGGATTGGATCAGGAACTCGCCGTATCTTGGCAGTGACTGGTAAGGAAGCCTTTGAAGCCTACCGTGAACAAGAAGATGCTCTTAAAGCAGTCGCAGCAACATTGAAAGCACCTCAAGTCAAGGAAGTACCTCACAAGGTAGAAGGACTTCAAGAACAACTTCGTCAATTGCAAAAAGAAAATGCTGAATTGAAAGAAAAGGCCGCAGCTGCAGCTGCAGGCGACATCTTCAAGGATGTGAAGGAAGTCAACGGTCACCGTTACATTGCTAGTCAAGTATCTGTATCTGACGCTGGTGCCCTTCGTACTTTTGCGGATAACTGGAAACAAAAAGACTACTCTGATCTTCTTGTCCTAGTTGCTGCTATCGGTGACAAGGTCAATGTCCTTGTAGCAAGTAAGACAAAAGACCTTCATGCAGGAAACCTTGTCAAAGAATTGGCACCAATCGTCGATGGACGTGGTGGTGGTAAACCAGACATGGCCATGGCAGGAGGAAGCAACCAAGCTAAGATCCAAGAATTGTTGGATGCAGTAGCAGGTAAATTGTAATCAAGTAATACTCTTCGAAAATCAATTTCAAACAATGTCAGCTTCGCCTTGCCGTAGGTATAGGTAACTGACTTCGTCAGTCTTATCTACAACCTCAAAACTGTGTTTTTAGCAACCTGCGACTAGCTTCCTAGTTTGCTCTTTGATTTTCATTGAGTAAAAAGATCTATCCATTTGGTGGGTAGGTCTTTTTGACTACAAAAAAGCCAAATCCGTTTGGACCTGGCTTGATTATTATGAACTATTAGATTGTATTGGCTACCCAGACACTTACCGAAGCAGCTGAGACTGGGAATTGTCCATAACCTTCCTCATCAATTGTAACTTGACCTTGGTAGTTTTCAAGTAAATCTACAAAGGTTTGGTTAGCCCATTCTTGGCCGACAAACATTGACTTGCTGTTTTCTTGGTCATTTGAGATAAGGACTGCGATTGGGGATTGATTTTCAGCACCTGAACGTACCCAACCGATACAGTTAGGATCATCAAAGTAGTCATTTTGTTCTCCATATGCCAAATCTTTTCGGATGGTTAGGAGGCGGTCAAGGACTTCTTTGAAATCTTGTTGAGCATACTGCCCTGAAATCCCATAGTAGTCTCCGTAAAAGACACATGGAAGGCCGTCTTGGCGTAATAGAATGAGGGCATAGGCTGCTGGTTTGAACCATTCTTCAACAGTAGACTCAAGAGCCTGACCACGTTGGGTATCGTGGTTGTCGACAAAGGTTACAGCCTTGTAAGGTTTGAGTTCAACCAAGCTATCTGTGAAAATACCACGAAGGTCATAGTTTGCGCCAGCTTGACTGGCTTCAAAGAGATTCTGGTGGAGACGAACATCAACAAGGTCGAATCGTTCTTCCGTTTTTTCAAGATAGTCTAGATTGGCTTCCTTGTCAGGATTCCAAAATTCACCAAAAACATAGAAATCTTCACCGTATTTTTCCTTCATATCACGGATAAAATTGCTCATGAAGAAAGAGTCAATGTGTTTAACGGCATCCAAGCGGAAACCAGCTACACCAGTCGTTTCCATGAACCAGTCAGCCCAGTCATAGATATTTTGGATAACTTCAGGATGTTTAAAGTCTAGGTCGGCATACATGAGGTAGTCATAGTTACCGTTTTCATTATCGACCAATTCCTCATTTGCCCACCCCTTGTTGTCTCCTTGAATCAGATAAATGCCAGACTTGCGGCGTTTGGCATCATAGTCTGTACCGGTGAAGTGGTACCAGTGCCAGTGGAAGTCATTATAGGTATCTTGGCGACCATCGAAGGTAAAGCTAGTCCAGCCATTGATGGTGAAGGGTTCTCCAAGTTCAACTGTACGGTCTACAGGATCCACTTCGATAACCTGAAAGGCTTCCATGTGATCGGCCGCAGCCTTGTGGTTGAGCACCACATCGGCCATAGGTTGAATTCCCTGCGCTTTTAGGGCTTGAATAGCTTGAAGATAGTCTTCTTTAAAACCATATTTGGTGCGGACAGTTCCTTTTTGGTTAAACTCTCCTAGGTCAAATAAGTCATAGACCCCATAACCTACATCTTTTTCATTGGTAGCCTTGAAAGCTGGTGGCATCCAGACATGGCTGATACCGAGATCAGCTAGGTGTTGAGCATCTTCAGCCAGATGCGTCCAGTGCTGACCGTCGTGGGGCAGATACCATTCAAAGTATTGCATGAGTGTTTGATTTTGCATGATGTTTCCTCTTACTTGTCAATCTTGTTCTTTATTCTATCATAAAGTATTGCTTAGCTCAAACGTTTGCGTAAAACTGAATAATAAGTTTTTGACTATTTTATATAAAATGTTGATTTTTAAAATGAAAGCGCTATAATTATAGTAAATTACATAGATAAAGAGAGGAGATTTCTCATGATTGAATTTCAAAATGTTAGTAAGTTGTATGGTGATAAAGAGGCCTTGAGCAATCTCAATCTGCAGATTGAAAATGGAGAGATTATGGGCTTGATTGGCCATAATGGTGCTGGGAAATCGACCACCATAAAATCCTTAGTCAGTATTATTTCACCCAGCAGTGGTCGTATTTTGGTAGACGGTCAGGAGTTATCTGAAAATCGCTTGGCTATTAAACGAAAGATTGGCTACGTAGCAGACTCGCCTGACTTATTTTTACGCTTAACGGCCAATGAATTTTGGGAATTGATTGCCTCATCCTATGAGCTAACTAGCTCTGACTTGGAGGCTAGTCTAGCTAGGCTATTGAGTGTTTTTGATTTTGCTGAAAATCGTTATCAGGTTATTGAAACTCTTTCTCACGGAATGCGTCAGAAAGTCTTTGTCATCGGAGCACTCTTATCCGATCCCGATATTTGGGTTTTGGACGAACCCTTGACTGGTTTGGATCCCCAGGCTGCCTTTGATTTGAAGCAAATGATGAAGGAACATGCACAAAAAGGCAAGACAGTCTTGTTTTCAACTCATGTCCTAGAGGTAGCTGAGCAAGTCTGTGATCGGATTGCCATTTTGAAAAAGGGGCATTTGATTTATTGTGGTAAGGTAGAGGACTTGAGAAAAGACCACCCAGACCAGTCTTTGGAAAGTATCTACCTTAGCCTTGCTGGTAGAAAAGAGGAGGTTTCAGATGCGTCTCAAGGTCATTAAAAAATTAGTTGATATCAATATCCTCTATTCATCTCAAGAAGCTAATCTGGCTAATCTACGAAAGAAGCAGGCTAAGAATCCTGGGAAAAAAGTAAATGTTTCCGCTAGAGTCCTAAGTTCTTACATTTTTTCTAGTCTCTTGATGCTTTTCATGTTTATAAATATAGCCTTTCGTTTTCCTTTTGAGGAAATGCCAAGTTTTTTTAGTAGCATGGTTGCTATTTTACTAGTGATTGCCTTTTCAACTTCTTTAACAGCTTTTTACAATGTCTTTTATGAGAGTAAGGATCTGGTCTCCTATAGGCCCTATGCCTTTAAAGAATCAGAGATTATAATCGCTAAAGGACTGTCTGTCCTCTTGCCAGCTCTGCCTGGAATTGTACCAATCCTAGCTTATTTTCTAGTCCTCTATATTAGGCTAGCACCTTCTCTTTGGCTAGGCTTGCCTTTGATGCTACTGTCCTTGATCTTATTATTTGTCTCTGTTACTTTAGTGATGGTAGTGGCAGTACATTTCTTGGCTCAGACTAGGGTCTTCAGAAAGTATCAGTCTATTTTTTCGAATGTGATGATTGGGATAGGAGTTCTCATACCTTTAATATTTGTCTTCTTTCTACAGTCGACTTCTGGACGTATTGTTGACAAAGTTAGAGACATTCCATTTCTCCTTTATCCTATTCATCTCTTTTACAAAATAGCAGTGGAGCCTTTTTCGACAGAAGCCATCCTGGGTCTGCTCGCTTGGATAGGACTAACTCTCTTCTTGCTTTACTTGAGCAAAAAGAAGGTTTTTCCTCGTTTTTATGACGTGATTCTGCTTAACAGTGAGGAGAAAGTCAAGAAAGAACGTCGCAGTAAGGAGAAAATTTCAACTACTAAAAAGGGATTTTTCCGCATGGTTTTACGCTACCACCTCACCCTCTTGGGACAGGGAACTGGCGTGGTTACAGTGCTTTTTACAAGTGCTTTCCTTCCTTATCTCATGATGATTGGTCTGATTTCCAAAATCCGAGATTCTCAGTTAGTCCCAGACATTCATCCTCCATACTGGTTACCCTTGTTTTTTATAGCTCTCTTTATAGCAGTTGTCAATAACAATATCACCAGCCTGCATTCAATTGCCTTGTCCTTGGAGAGGGAAAATGTTGATTTTCTTAAGAGTTTACCCTTTGACTTTGCTCGTTATGTGAAAGTGAAATTTTGGATTATATTTGCTGTCCAGTCCTTTTTACCAATTCTGACGTTACTTGGTCTTTCTCTATATCTAGGCTTGCCCATCCTTTCGATGATTTACCTTCTTGCGACATGGGTCCTTGCCAGTGTCATCCTTTCTTGCTACCATTACTTTAAGGACGTTAAAAATTTGTCAACCAATTGGAGTAACATTACGGACTTGGTGAACCGTTCAAATCGTATAGTAGCAATTGTTTTGATTTTGGTTTATAGTGCAATCTTAATGGCCCTTGTAATAGGGAGCTTATTCTTGGTTCAGTCTCTCGCCCCTGTCCTTGCCATCAGCTTGGGAGTAGGAGTTCTTATCCTCTTGCTAGCTCTTGCTATTTTTGGCTATCATTACTACCTGTCACGTATATTGACAGAAATAGAAAAAAGATGAGCTAGTTGGTCGTTTGCTTGATAAATTCAATTCGACAAACGCTTTTATAGTTTGTTAGAATGTAGTTGTAAATGATTAAGATTGGTAATTAAAAATATAGGGAGGAATGTTTTGAATAAGAAATGTAATATAGTTCTATTATTGTTGTTTATAGTTTATTTATTTGGATATTTTTCAATTTCAAAAACGTTAATTCCTATAATGTGTGTGATCCAAGTGTTTTTGATAGAACATATATTTAGAGTTCGAAATAGAATTATGCAGATAGGTGAAATTTTAATTATTGTTGCTTCTATAATATTATTTATTGATAGTATATTGAGTTTGTAACAAAAGGCTTTTCTATAAAATCAAATTTTCCAGATATCTACTGAAGCTGATTTATCTTCTCTCTATGACTTCTCAACTTTATTCTATTATCTTTGTCACTAAATTTGACAGACACATATTACTGATACAGCCTATCTATCTACAATATCATAGTAAATTTGAGGCTAGTTTCTTCATTGATTTTCGTTGAATTTTATTTTATAAAAAGAAATGCTCCTCCACGATGGAAGAGCATTTTTTATTGTGATTTTGATTCGGTTTCTGCCGACTCTGGGTGGAGTTCTTGGTAACTTGGGGCCTTGAAAAGGTCAGTACTGGTTTTACCTTGTCGTTGGCTAAAGAGGCTAGTTGACTGACTTCCTTTTTCCTGTTCAATCTTTTGCAGAATTGGTAAAGAATTGAGGTAAGAAATACTTTCTGTATCAACTTTTCCAAGATGATCTGCTTGGTAGAAACGTATTAAATCGCCAGTTTGAATCTGGTCGCTGATTTTCAGTTGTTGACTAGCTGCTTGCCGAACGCTTTCCAGTTCAGTCTGAGCTTGTTCATCAAGATTGCTGATTTCAAGACCGCTCTCAGTATAGTAGATTCGTCCGTCGTAACTGGTGTATTTAGGTGTGACGAAGGAATTGGCAGTCCGAAAGGCAACGATTTCTTGGTGGTCTGGTGATAGGAGGTCTTGGCCGACTTGAAGGAAGGAATTGGACTCAATACCAAGGAGGTGTTCGAGAGTCGGTAAGATATCGATTTGTCCACCGTAGGTATTGATGATTTGTCCTTTTTCATAACCAGGCATGACTACCATAAAAGGCACTCGTTGCAACATGGCATTGTCGTAATTCGACCAGTTCTCAGAAGTCTTGCCAATCAAGGATGCCAGGTCAGGATTGCGGGAGTTAGAAATTCCATAATGGTCTCCGTAGATGACGATGATGGATTTTTCATAGAGGCCACTTTCTTTGAGATAGTCAAAGAAGGCCTTGATAGCACTATCCAGATAGTTGGCTGTTTGAAAGTAGCCATTGATGGTTTCATCTTTGGTCTTAGCCAGTGGGAAACCAAGCTCATCGCCTGTTAGATTGCTAGCATAGGGATAGTGATTGGACACCGTGATATACTTGGCATAAAAAGGCTGCTGCAAGTGCTCTAGATATTGGATAGAATCTTTCATCATGATTTTATCATTTAAACCATATTGGAAAGAGTTGCTACTGTCTTGCTTAGTAAAATAGGAAGCATCAAAGAAGTATTGGTAGCCCCATTGCTTGTAGGTTGTATTTCGGTTCCAGAAGGTCCCGATATTACCGTGAAAGACGGCACTTGATTGGTAGCCGTTTTTTGATAGGATAAAAGGCGCTGCCTGCTGGGTATTGGTACCTCCATAGTTGACCATAAAGGAACCTTGGTCAAGTCCAAACAAACCGGTCTCTAGCATGGTTTCTGCATCTGAGGTTTTACCAGCCTTGACTTGGTTAAAGATATTCGAAAAGGCTAGGGTTGCTTGCGAATGGTAGAGTGAATTAAGGAAGGGAGTGACTTCATGCTCAGTTCCATCTATGTTGAGTTTATAGTCAAGAAGAAATTGCTGGAAGCTCTCCAAGTGGAGATAAATCACATTTTTTCCTTTGGCCAAGCCAAAATAGTCTGGATTGGGCTTAGCAGAATGTTCTTGAATATAATCTGTAATAGGTTGAAGATCAGTCTCAGAGGCCTTGGCACGTTCCTTGTTTGCACTGTAGGATTGGTTGGCGCTATAACCTAAAAAGGCTGGCAAACTAAGGGCACGAACAATATAATAATTAGAAAATCCTCGCGACAGGAGATCGGGACGCTCAATTTCAGCCAAGAAAAGGTTAGCTGAAAAGAGCAGGGCCGAGAGAGCAGTGATGGCAACACTGGAGCGGAATTTGAAAGGTCTCCTATCTAGCTGGATGATCTTTTTATAGAGAAGATAAGTCAGCAATGGGAAATCCATAAAATAGATGAAATCCCAAAAGCGCAGTAACTCTAGTTCCGCAGTACCAACAGACACCTTGCTGACCACCTTCATGGTATTAGCCGTGATAAAGTCGCTAAATTCTCGATAGTAAAAGACATTGGAATAGAGCCAAATGAATAAAAGGCTGTAAATAGCTATACTAAGACTGTAAAAGGCCTTGGTTGAGCGAGCATAGAGGGCTAGAGCCAGCAGGAGCAATCCCAAGGGAAGGGGATTGAAAAAAGCGATAAAGGCAAGGTAATTCCCTTGCAGCTTGCCCACTTGAATATCTAAATTGAAGTCAACGGTATAGGCTAATAAGGTTTTGAGCCAATAGAGGATTAAAAGGGTTAGGACAAAACCCAGTCTGGTACCCATGGCTTTTTGGATTTTGTTAAAATTGATTCTCACACAATTACTTCCTAAGTTTTTATTAGTATTAGTATACCATTTTTTAAAACTAGAGTAAAAAAGCAAGGGTAGTTTCTTTTTTGAGAATTGTCACAAAATTTGCTATAATAGTGACTATGAATAGAATAAGAGTCAACAAACGGGTTGAAAAAAAGCTTTCCAAGGGGCTTGTTTTACTAGAAGCTAGCGACCTTGCAGATGTTCATCTCAAGGATCAGGAAGTAGAAGTTCATAGTCAAGATGGAAACTTTCTTGGTACTGCCTACCTTTCTCAGCAAAACAAGGGCTTGGGCTGGTTTGTGAGCACAGATAAGGTGACCTTCAATCAAGCTTTCTTTGAAGCACTGTTTAGACAAGCTAAAGAAAAGAGAAGTGCCTACTATCAAGACGAATTGACAACTGCCTTTCGTCTCTTCAACCAAGAGGGAGATGGCTTTGGCGGTCTGACAGTGGACCTTTATGGCGACTATGCTGTTTTTTCTTGGTATAACTCTTATGTTTATCAGATTCGTCAGACCATCTCAGAAGCCTTTAGACAGGTTTTTCCTGAGGTTTTAGGGACCTATGAGAAGATCCGTTTTAAGGGTTTGGACTATGAATCTGCCCATGTTTATGGCCAAGAAGCACCTGACTTTTTCACTGTTCTGGAAAATGGTGTTCTGTATCAAGTCTTTATGAATGATGGCTTGATGACAGGGATTTTCCTAGATCAGCACGAGGTTCGTGGTAGTCTAGTGGATGGGTTGGCTATGGGTAAATCCTTGCTCAATATGTTTTCCTACACAGCAGCCTTTTCAGTAGCTGCGGCCATGGGAGGAGCAAGCCAGACTACTTCGGTTGACCTAGCTAAACGTTCACGAGAATTGTCTCAAGCGCATTTTCAGGCAAATGCAATCAGCACAGACGACCATCGTTTTATAGTCATGGATGTCTTTGAGTATTTCAAGTATGCCAAGCGAAAAGGCTTGACCTATGATGTGATTGTCCTAGATCCGCCTAGCTTTGCTCGGAATAAAAAACAAACATTTTCTGTGGCTAAGGATTATCACAAGTTGATATCCCAGAGTCTTGAGATTTTAAATCCGGAAGGGATTATCATTGCCAGTACCAATGCTGCCAATGTTTCCCGTCAGAAATTTACAGAACAAATTGATAAAGGCTTTGCAGGAAGAAGTTACCAGATTTTAAACAAATACGGTCTTCCAGCAGATTTCGCCTATAATAAAAAAGATGAAAGTAGTAATTACCTCAAGGTGATTAGTATGAAGGTTAGTAAATGAAATTAATCGTTTCAGTAATGCCAAGAAGTTTAGAGGAGGCCCAGGCTCTGGATGCCACGAGGTACCTGGATGCCGACATCATTGAATGGCGTGCCGACTATCTACCTAAAGAAGCGATTTTGCAGGTAGCTCCAGCGATTTTTGAAAAATTCGCAGGCCGTGAGTTGGTTTTCACATTGCGAACTCGCTCTGAAGGGGGAGAAATCGACCTTTCTCCAGAAGAATATATCCATCTAATCAAGGAAGTGGCGCAACTCTATCAACCAGATTATATTGATTTTGAGTACTACAGCTACAAGGATGTTTTTGAGGAAATGCTGGACTTCCCAAATCTCGTTTTGAGTTACCACAATTTCCAAGAAACACCTGAAAATATGATGGAAATCTTGTCAGAGTTGACGAGCTTAAATCCAAAACTTGTTAAGGTTGCGGCTATGGCTCACACGGAGCAGGATGTGCTAGACTTGATGAACTATACACGAGGCTTTAAAACCCTCAATCCTGAGCAGGAGTATGTAACTATTTCTATGGGCAAGGTGGGTAAGGTCTCTCGTATCACTGCGGATGTGACAGGTTCTAGCTGGTCCTTTGCTAGTCTAGATGAGGCAAGTGCCCCAGGTCAGATTTCCCTAGCTAACATGAAAAAAATTCGGGAGATTTTGGATGAAGCTTGATGGCTATACACGTTTAGCTGCAGTTGTTGCCAATCCTATTAAGCATTCGATTTCCCCCTTTATCCACAATAGGTCCTTTGAGGCGACAGCTACCAATGGTGCTTACGTAGCTTGGGAGATTGAAGCGGCTGACTTAGCAGAAACAGTGGCTAATATTCGTCGCTATCAGATGTTTGGTATCAACTTGTCCATGCCCTATAAGGAGCAAGTGATTCCATATTTGGATGAGCTGAGTGACGAAGCGCGCTTGATTGGTGCGGTCAATACGGTTGTCAATCATAATGGCAATTTAATTGGATATAATACAGATGGCAAGGGATTTTTTAAGAGCTTGCCTTCTTTTACAATTACAGGTAAGAAAATGACACTGCTGGGTGCAGGTGGTGCGGCCAAGTCTATCTTGGCGCAGGCTATTTTGGATGGCGTCAGTCAGATTTCAGTCTTTGTTCGTTCAGTTTCCATGGAAAAAACAAGACCTTATCTAGACAAGTTACAAGAGCAGACAGGTTTTAAAGTGGACTTGTATGCTTTAGAAGATGTTCCCGAACTGCAAGCAAGGATTGCTGGGTCGGATTTACTGGTCAATGCGACAAGTGTAGGAATGGATGGTCAATCATCTCCAGTTCCTGAAAACATTGTCCTATCAGAAACTCTTTTAGTAGCAGATATCATTTACAAGCCTTTTGAAACCCCATTTTTGAAATGGGCCAGAAGTCAGGGAAATCCAGCGATCAATGGTCTGGGAATGTTGCTCTATCAAGCTGCAGAAGCTTTTCAACTGTGGACAGGAAAGGAAATGCCGACAGAAGAGATTTGGCAGTCTTTAACAGAAAAATACCAATAAAGAAAGGGAGATTCTCCTATGAAAATCAGAATCGATATTCCTCATCATCCTTATGATATTCAGATTGAAAAAGGTTGTCTGGCTCAGGCTGGCCAATGGTTGCGAGAACTATGGCAACCACAAAAAGTGGTCATTGTAACAGACAACCATGTAGCTTCTCTTTATGCAGAGAAGGTCAAGCTCAGCCTAGAAGATGCTGGTTTTCAGGTAGCGGTTTTTGACTTTTTAGAAGGGGAAGAAAGAAAGAATTTAACTACTGTCCAGAAAGTCTATGAATTTTTAGTCAAGCAAGGTCTGACTCGTAGCGATGGAATCGTGGCTCTCGGAGGTGGTGTCGTTGGAGACCTGGCTGGTTTTGTAGCCTCTACCTATATGCGAGGTATTCACTTTGTTCAGATTCCGACCAGTTTAACTGCTCAGGTGGATTCGTCTATCGGCGGAAAGACGGGTGTTAATACTCCTTTTGCTAAAAATATGGTAGGAACCTTTGCCCAACCAGATGGGGTTCTGATTGACCCACTTGTTCTTGAAACCCTTGGGAAAAGAGAGTTGATTGAAGGGATGGGTGAAGTTATCAAATATGGCTTGATTGAGGATCCAGAACTGTGGAAAATTTTGACGGAGCTAGATGGTTCTGTAGAGAGCATTCTGGAACATGCAGAGACCTTGATTGAACATTCTTGTCAGGTCAAGCGCAAGATGGTAGTTGAGGATGAGCTGGACAATGGTGTACGCCTTTACCTCAATTTTGGCCACACTATTGGTCATGCTATTGAAGCGACTGCCGGTTATGGCAAGGTCATGCATGGAGAGGCTGTAGCCATGGGCATGGTTCAGATTTCCAAGGTAGCTGAGGAAAAAGGCCTTATGCCAGCTGGTATTACCCAATCTATCACAGAGATGTGCCAGAAGTTTGGTTTGCCTGTTGACTATGAAAACTGGGATGTAGATAAGCTTTATCAAGCTTTGACTCATGACAAGAAAGCGCGTGGCAATACCTTGAAATTGGTCTTGGTACCAGAGCTTGGTTCAGCGACTATTCACCCAGTTTCTCTGGAAGAGATGAAAGACTACTTGGTAAAATAAGGAGAGTGTATGAGATATTTAACAGCAGGAGAATCACACGGTCCTCGTCTGACGGCTATCATTGAGGGAATTCCAGCTGGACTTCCCTTGACAGCAGAGGACATCAATGAGGATTTGAAACGTCGTCAGGGTGGATATGGCCGCGGTGGTCGTATGAAGATTGAGAGTGACCAAGTTGTCTTTACTTCGGGTGTTCGCCATGGGAAGACTACTGGGGCTCCCATTACTATGGATGTCGTCAATAAGGACCATCAGAAATGGCTGGATATCATGTCTGCGGAGGACATTGAAGACCGCCTTAAAAGCAAACGGAAAATCACCCATCCACGTCCAGGTCATGCCGACTTGGTTGGGGGCATCAAGTACCGTTTTGATGATTTGCGTAATTCCTTGGAGCGCTCATCTGCTCGTGAAACAACTATGCGGGTGGCAGTTGGCGCAGTAGCCAAACGCCTCTTGACTGAGCTGAATATGGAGATTGCCAACCATGTTGTAGTATTCGGTGGCAAGGAAATCGATGTTCCTGAAAATCTAACAGTCGCTGAGATTAAGGAACGAGTTGCCCAGTCCGAAGTTTCTATTGTTAACCAAGAAAGGGAACAGGAAATCAAGGACTATATTGACCAAATCAAGCGTGATGGAGATACCATCGGTGGGGTTGTCGAGACAGTTGTCGGAGGTGTTCCAGTTGGTCTTGGTTCCTATGTCCAATGGGACAGAAAATTGGATGCCAGACTTGCCCAAGCAGTTGTCTCTATCAATGCCTTTAAAGGGGTTGAATTTGGTCTTGGCTTTGAAGCTGGTTACCGCAAAGGTAGCCAAGTTATGGATGAGATTCTCTGGTCTAAAGAAGACGGCTATATTCGCCGTACCAACAATCTAGGGGGCTTTGAAGGTGGTATGACCAATGGGCAACCGATCGTTGTTCGTGGAGTTATGAAACCCATTCCTACTCTCTACAAACCACTCATGAGTGTGGATATTGAAACCCATGAACCCTACAAGGCAACAGTGGAGAGAAGTGATCCGACCGCTCTTCCAGCAGCCGGTGTGGTCATGGAAGCTGTTGTGGCAACGGTTCTGGCACAAGAAATCCTTGAAAAATTCTCATCAGACAATCTAGAGGAATTAAAAGAAGCGGTAGCCCAACACCGAGATTATACAAAGAACTATTAAGGAGTTCCTATGGCAAAAACAATCTATATCGCAGGTCTTGGTTTGATTGGTGCCTCTATGGCACTTGGTATCAAACGTGATCATCCAGATTATGAAATTTTAGGTTATAATCGCAGTCAAGCTTCGAGAGATATTGCTTTGAAAGAAGGCATGATTGACCGTGCAACAGATGATTTTGCCAGTTTTGCTCCTTTAGCAGATGTCATCATCCTTAGCTTGCCAATCAAACAAACCATTTCCTTTATTAAGGAATTGGCTGACTTGGACTTGAAAGAAGGTGTGATTATTTCAGATGCCGGTTCGACCAAGTCAGCCATCGTAGATGCGGCGGAGCAATATTTGGCTGGCAAGCCTGTTCGCTTTGTCGGGGCCCATCCCATGGCTGGTAGTCATAAGACAGGAGCAGCTTCTGCGGATGTCAATCTCTTTGAAAATGCCTATTATATCTTCACACCTTCGAGCCTGACAAGTCAGGATACGCTTGAGGAAATGAAGGATCTGCTTTCAGGTCTTCATGCCCGATTTATCGAGATTGATGCCAAGGAGCATGATCGAGTGACTTCTCAGATTAGCCATTTTCCTCATATTCTGGCTTCCAGTCTTATGGAGCAGACCGCGGTTTATGCTCAAGAACATGAGATGGCAAGGCGCTTTGCGGCCGGTGGTTTTCGAGATATGACTCGGATTGCGGAAAGCGAGCCGGGTATGTGGACTTCCATTCTTTTGTCCAATCGTGAAACTATTCTGGATCGAATTGAGGATTTTAAGGAACGTTTAGATGAGGTTGGACAAGCCATCAGCAAGGGAGATGAAGAGCAGATTTGGAACTTTTTCAACCAAGCGCGTGAGCAGCGTCAGGCTATGGAAATCCATAAGCGTGGTGGTGTGGACAGCTCTTATGACCTCTATGTCGATGTTCCCGATGAAGAAGATGTCATCTTGAGGATTTTGGAACTACTACGAGGAACTTCCTTGGTCAATATTCACATCAATGAGGAAAACCGTGAGGATATTCATGGGATTCTACAAATTTCATTTAAAAATGCTCAAGACTTGGAAAGAGCTGAGCACCTCATAACAGAAAACACCGATTATACAGTCGTTATCAAATAAGGAGAAAATCATGTCAAATATTTACGATAGTGCAAACGAACTTAGTCGCGGTCTACGCGAATTACCAGAATACAAGGCTGTCAAAGCAGCTAAAGATGCTATTTCAGCAGATGCTGAGGCAAGCAAAATTTTTACAGAATATGTTGCCTTTCAAGAGGAAATTCAAAAACTAGCACAGACAGGTCAAATGCCAGATGCTTCCTTCCAAGCGAAAATGGAAGGCTTTGGCAAGCAGATTCAGGGGAACAGCCTCTTGTCAGAATTCTTTACCAAGCAACAACAATTGGCAATTTACCTTTCTGACATTGAAAAAATTGTTTTTGAACCAGTTTCAGAATTGCTAAAATAAGAACATTATTTTGTTCATTATTTATAGGTGTTTTCTTAAGCGTATGATTATTATTGGTAACTACTGTATTAGTTAGAGTTATTAGCGTGGTTCGTTTAAGAATGACTGTGGGGATGAATATCTTTACTAATAAACAAAATACAAAACAAATTAAATAGGCTATTGAAAATCATAACTAAAATACAAAACGAAATTGAAAGCTTATAACTGTTATTTTCTACTTCAATTGATAAGTTAGAAATTTTTGATGAGATAATAAATATAGAAACAACTATGAAAGAGAATGAAATTTTTGTTATCGATAAATAGTAGATAAATGATGAACAATAGAAAATAGGAAAAAATATGTCAAAAAATTAATTGCTCTAATAGGAGTTCCTGTAGGAATTATCTTCATCAGTATTATAGTGTTGGCAGGTTCGTACAATAGTCTTGTTAGCAAAGATGAATCTGTGAAACAAGCTAACTCGAAGATTGAAGTGGCACTTCAACGTAGAGCTGACTTAATTCCAAATGTTGTAAATTCTGTAAAAGGATATATGAAGCACGAAGAAGACATCTTTACAAAGATTGCGGATGCTCGTTCTAAGATTGGCTCAGGAAATACAGAAACAAAAAATGAAGGGGAGAGCGAATTAACTTCTGCCATTTCTCGATTGCTAGTTGTTCAAGAAAATTATCCTGAGTTAAAAGCTGACACACAAGTGTCTTCTCTAATTTCAGAGCTTGAGGGAACTGAAAATCGTTTGTTTGTCGCTCGTAAAGATTATAATGATACTGCAACAGAATATAATAAGACCATTAGACGTTTTCCTACTAGTGTGATAGCTAGTTTGTTTGGTTTCCAAAGAGCTGAGTTAATTGAAGCAGAGAAAGATGCAAAGGTTGTCCCTAAAGTCAATTTAACTGATTAGTCTTGTGGGGGATCTCCTATGAAAAAGTTACTTTTACTCTTAATTACCCCTTTATTCTTTTTTACGCCTCTGGTAGCGGCTAATATAGCTGTTCCAGATCGTCCTTTAAACGGTATTTACGATCCTAACGGTTATTTAACCACTAGTGTTGCAGAAACGTTAGAGAGTATGAATGCTGGGAGTGAAACCCAAGTGGGTATTTATATTGTAGATACCCTGGACGGTTCCAGTATCGAAGAGGTAGCCAATGAGGTTGCACGCAAATGGAAAGTTGGGAAACAAGATTCCAACAGTGGAATTTTAATTGCTATTGCTATAAAGGATAGAAAGTTTCGTATTGAAACATCCAACGAAGCAGCAATTTGGCTTACTGACTCTATGGCCAGTTCCTTACTAAATGATTCTAAGCCATACATGAAAGAAGGGAAATATACTGATGCCCTTAACAAAATTCTAGTAGGCATTTCTAAAGCGGAGTCTAGAAAAGCTGAAATCATAAACAAGAAGGAAAATAATCGACTTCCAAAAAGCTATGAAAAATCATTAAAAAAAAATGAAGGCTTTAGTAAGTACTTCGATTACATTCCGTTTCCGATATTGTTCTATCTGTTGTTCTTTCTTTTACTAAGTTTAGCAACGTGGATCAAGTACTTAAAAAGATGCCGCTTTTCTAAGTATGAGTACGAGGGAAAAGGCAAGCTGTATCCAGATTTTCCTGACTTTGTACCTAATGATACGTGGACTGAAGAACGTAAATCTGACTATAAAAAAAATAAGCGTTTAATTAGGTCTCAATATCAGTACGAAGGATATAACAAACTCTATCCAGACTCAAAAGGTTTTCTACCTAATGACACTTGGACTACATTACTTATAGAAGCATACTACGCAGAAGTTGAAAGAAAGCATCTAGATAGGCTTAATCGCTCTCAATATTCTTATAATGGAAAGGGGAAACTCTACCCAAACGATAACGATTTTGTGAGGAATGCTTCTTGGACTTCCGAGCTCACAAAAAGCTACTATGCTTCACAAAGAGCACAGTCAGATTCTTCTTCCTCTAGATATGATTCTGGTAGTTCTAGTTCATCTTGGTCTTCAGATGATTGGGGTGGCGGTGGATTTGATGGTGGTGGTTCTTCAGATAGTTGGTAAATTGAAAATGAAAAGAATTGCTAAAATAAGAAAATAACTATCATAAAGTCAGAAATTTTTAAGGAATTTCTGGCTTTTTATGATAAAATAGGTAAAAGTATTGCAAGTATGAGGTCCAGTATGAAACTAAAAACAAACATTAGCCACTTATATGGCAGTATCCGAGTTCCAGGTGATAAGTCTATCAGCCACCGTTCCATTATCTTTGGAAGTTTGGCTGAGGGTGAGACCAAGGTTTATGATATATTGCGTGGTGAGGACGTGCTCTCAACTATGCAGGTTTTTCGTGACCTTGGTGTTGTTATTGAGGATAAAGACGATGTGATCACTATTCAAGGTGTAGGTATGGAAGGATTAAAAGCGCCCCAAAATGCCCTTGATATGGGAAATTCTGGAACTTCGATTCGCCTGATTTCAGGTGTTCTTGCTGGTGCAGACTTTGAAGTAGGAATGTTTGGAGATGACAGTCTTTCCAAACGTCCTATGGATCGTGTGACCCTTCCACTGAAAAAAATGGGTGTTAACATTTCAGGGCAAACTGAGCGAGACCTGCCTCCCCTTCATTTAAAAGGGACGAAAAACCTAAGACCTATTCATTATGAGTTGCCAATTGCCTCTGCCCAGGTTAAGTCAGCCTTGATGTTTGCGGCCTTGCAGGCACAGGGGGAGTCTGTTATTATCGAAAAAGAGTGCACTCGTAATCATACGGAAGATATGTTACAACAATTTGGTGGTCATTTAAGTGTGGAGGGCAAGAAAATCACAGTTCAAGGACCACAAAAATTGTCAGGACAAAAGGTGGTTGTTCCAGGAGATATTTCCAGTGCAGCCTTTTGGTTGGTCGCAGGTTTGATTGTTCCAAACTCTCGTGTGGTGCTTAAGAATGTGGGCATCAACGAAACGCGTACTGGTATTATTGATGTCATTCGTGCCATGGGTGGAAAACTAGAAATAACTGAAATTGCTCCAGTCGCTAAATCTGCTACCTTGACTGTTGAGTCTTCTGATTTGAAAGGAACAGAGATTGGTGGCGCTTTGATTCCACGCTTGATTGATGAATTGCCAGTTATCGCTCTACTTGCGACCCAAGCCCAAGGTGTAACAGTTATTAAGGATGCTGAGGAACTCAAGGTCAAGGAAACAGATCGCATTCAGGTTGTGGCAGACGCTTTAAATAGCATGGGTGCGCATATCACACCTACAGCTGATGGAATGATTATCAAAGGAAAATCAGCACTTCACGGTGCTAGAGTCAATACTTTTGGAGACCATCGTATCGGCATGATGACAGCTATCGCGGCCCTCTTGGTTGCTGATGGAGTAGTGGAGCTTGATCGTGCAGAAGCCATCAATACCAGCTATCCTAGCTTCTTTGATGATTTGGAGAACTTGATTCATGGCTAAGGTATTACTCGGATTTATGGGGGCTGGCAAATCGACTATTGCAAGAGGTTTGAACCCAGACTACATCGATATGGATGCCTTAATCGAGGAATGTTTGGGCATGTCCATTGCTGATTTTTTCGCTGAAAAGGGAGAAGCGGCCTTTCGTCAGGTAGAATCAGAAGTCCTAGCTGATTTACTACAAAGAGACCAAGTTGTGTCAACTGGTGGAGGAGTGGTCGTTTCTCAGCGAAATCGTGACTTACTAAAGACAAATTCTGATAATATCTACCTGAAAGCTGATTTTGAAACCCTCTACCAACGAATATCAACTGATAAGGACAATCAGCGTCCGCTTTTTCTAAATAATAGCAAGGAAGAATTAGCAGCTATTTTCCAAGAAAGACAGGCTTGGTATGAGGAAGTGGCTAGTCGGATTTTGGATGTGACCGAGCTAAGCCCAGATGAAATTATAGAGGAACTGAGATGAAAATTGCTTATCTAGGTCCCAAGGGATCATTTTCACACCACGTTGTGCAGACAGCTTTTCCTCATGAGGAATTGCAGGCCTTTGCTAATATTACAGATGTCATCAAGGCCTATGAGCAAGGTTTGGTGGACTATTCTGTGGTGCCAGTTGAAAATTCTATCGAGGGTAGTGTTCATGAAACCTTGGACTACCTTTTTCATCAGGCTCGCATTCAAGCAGTTGCAGAAATCGTTCAGCCTATTCATCAGCAGTTGATGGTGGTTCCAGGCCATACTAAGATTGAAAAGATTTTTTCTCATCCACAGGCTTTGGCTCAAGGAAAGAAATTCATCGATGAACAATATCCAGAGGCCCAAATCGAGGTGACTGCTAGTACAGCCTATGCGGCCCGCTTTATTTCCGAACATCCAGACCAGCCTTATGCAGCCATTGCACCAAGAAGTTCTGCAGAAGAATATGGCTTGGAACTGATTGCTGAGGATATTCAGGAAATGGAAGCTAATTTCACACGTTTCTGGGTTTTGGGAGCTGAAGGTGCAGCCATTCCCTTGCAAGCACAAACTGAGAAAATGAGTTTGGCCTTGACCTTACCGGACAACCTTCCCGGTGCCCTCTACAAGGCTCTTTCGACCTTTGCTTGGAGAGGAATTGACCTGACAAAAATTGAAAGTCGGCCACTCAAGACAGCACTGGGAGAATACTTTTTCATTATTGATGTGAACTATGCTGATGAGGACTTGGTCCACTTTGCCCAAAAAGAATTAGAAGCGATTGGAATCCAGTATAAAGTACTGGGCGCCTATCCTATTTATCCAATATCAGACCATGGAAAGGAGAGAAGATGAGCAAAGAAAATCCTTTAAGCCATCACGAGCAGTTGCGTTATGACTATCTTTTTAAGAACATTCATTACCTCAATGAGCGAGAGAAAAAAGAGTTTGCTTACCTGCAAGGTAAGTTAAATATGGCTAGTGGTAGTGAAGTTTCTCCAGAAATTCATAATGGAAATCATGATATGGAAGGGTCTTTCATGGAACCAATCAATCAGTCTCCTCTTCCATCCTATGGTAACCGAAGTCGTGCAAAAAAATACCAGAAAAGCCATTCTCTTCCAAAGGTTAAGTCCAAGAAACGTAAGATTCGTTGGGGGCGTATTTTTGCAGGATTGCTTGCTCTTCTAGCCTGTGTCGGTTTTGGTATGATTTTTATGTTCCTAAAAGGTTATTCAAATGCGGATCCAACCAAACCTGCCAATGCTAAGGCAGCTCAAGTAGAAGTTTTTCATGGTCAAGATACCAAGGATGGGGTCAATATTTTGATTATGGGGACGGATGGACGGATTGGCCAGAACAGTGCTGAGACGAGAACGGACTCGATTATGGTTCTAAACGTTGGTGGCTCAGATAAAAAAATCAAGCTGGCCAGCTTTATGCGTGACAATTTGGTTTATATAGACGGATACAGTCAAGTCATTAATGGTAGAAAGCAATCCGATAATAAGTTGAATGTGGCCTATGAGTTAGGGGAACAAGAGGGGCAAAAAGGGGCAGAAATGGTTCGAAAAGTCCTAAAAGACAATTTTGACTTGGACATTAAGTACTACGCTTTGGTAGACTTCCAGGCCTTCGCAACTGCTATTGACACTCTATTTCCTGATGGTGTGACGATTGATGCCAAATTCTCAACCTTAGAAGGTCAACCTTTAACCGAAGCTACAGTCGGAGATGATTTACATGCTACGGAAACAGAGTCACCAACCCAGACTATTAAAGTTGGGAAACAGCAGATGAACGGTTCAACCTTGCTAAATTATGCTCGCTTCCGTGATGATGACGAAGGTGATTATGGTCGTACCAAGAGACAACAGCAAGTGCTGACAGCTGTTCTGCAGCAACTCAAGGATCCAACCAAACTTTTTACTGGATCAGAAGCACTTGGTAAGGTCTTTGGCATGACCTCTACGAATGTTCCCTATAGTTTCTTATTGACCAATGGTTTATCCTTCCTAGATGGAGCGCAAAATGGCATTGAGAGATTAACAGTTCCAGAACTAGGTGATTGGGTCGATGCCTATGATGTCTATGGAGGACAGGCACTCTTAGTAGACCAAAATAAATATCAAACCAAGCTATCTCAAATGGGAATGAGATAAGATAGAAAAATCAAAGTTTGAAGGCTATTTATCCAGCAGTCAGGCTTTGATTTTTTACAGTCTGCAATAGATTTTCATCCCTTATTTGTGGTATAATGGAACGATACGATAGAAAGAATAATGAACAATATGACTGATTTAAAAGCAATTCAGGCTCGAAGTCTGGAGATGGCTGAATATTTTGTGGCCTTTTGTAAAGAACATGATTTGCTTTGTTATCTTTGTGGTGGAGGTGCTATTGGTGCCCTTCGAAACAAGGGTTTTATTCCTTGGGATGATGATTTAGATTTTTTTATGCCCCGTAAGGATTATGAAAAATTGGCAGAATTATGGCCTCGTTATGCAGATGAACGTTATTTCTTGTCAAAGAGTAACAAGGATTTTGTCGACCGCAATCTTTTTATTACCATTCGTGACAAGGAAACGACCTGTATCAAACCTTATCAACAGGATTTGGATTTGCCACATGGTTTGGCCTTGGATGTGTTGCCTTTGGATTATTACCCTAAAAATCCAGCTGAGCGTAAAAAACAGGTTCGTTGGGCTTTGATTTATTCACTCTTTTGTGCGCAAACTATTCCAAAAAAGCATGGCGCACTTATGAAATGGGGAAGTCGCATTTTGCTCGGTTTGACGCCGAAATCTCTTCGTTATCGAATTTGGAAAAAAGCTGAAAAAGAAATGACCAAGTACAGTCTAGCTGAGAGCGATGGAATCACGGAATTATGCTCGGGTCCTGGTTACATGAGAAATAAGTACCTAATCGAATCTTTTGAAGATAATCTCTTCTTGCCATTTGAAGAGACAGAGATGCCTATTCCAGTCGGCTATGATGCTTATCTCAGCACTGCTTTTGGGGATTATATGACACCTCCACCAGCAGACAAGCAAGTACCACATCATGATGCTGTTATCGCTGATATGGATAAGTCTTATACAGAATACAAGGGAGAATATGGTGGCTAAGAAAAAAATATTATTTTTTATGTGGTCTTTTTCTCTCGGGGGTGGAGCAGAGAAGATTCTATCTACCATTGTTTCAAATCTAGATCCAGAAAAGTATGATATTGATATTCTTGAAATGGAACATTTTGATAAGGGATACGAATCTGTTCCCAAGCATGTATGCATTTTAAAATCCCTTCAGGATTATCGCCAAGCCAGATGGATTCGAGCTCTTTTGTGGAGAATGAGAATTTATTTTCCAAGATTGACTCGTCGCTTGCTTGTAAGAGATGACTATGATGTTGAAGTTTCTTTTACTATTATGAATCCTCCACTTTTGTTCTCTAAAAGAAAAGAAGTCAAGAAAATCTCCTGGATTCATGGAAGTATCGAAGAATTTATTAAGGATAGCTCCAAAAGAGAATCACATAGACGCCAGTTGGATACTGCGAATACCATTGTAGGAATTTCGAATAAAACCAGCAATTCTATCAAGGAAGTCTATCCAGACTATGCTTCGAAATTACGGACAGTTTACAATGGATATGATTTTCAGAGCATTCTAGAAAAATCTCAAGAGAAGATCGATATCGAGATTGCGCCTCAAAGTATCTGTACTATCGGACGGATTGAGGAAAATAAGGGTTCTGACCGTGTGGTAGAAGTGATACGATTATTACACCAAGAGGGAAAAAACTATCATCTCTACTTCATAGGGGCTGGGGATATGGAAGAGGAACTGAAAAAACGAGTTAAAGAATATGAGCTTGAAGACTATGTACATTTCCTTGGTTATCAAAAAAATCCTTATCAGTATTTATCTCAGATGAAAGTTCTCTTGTCTATGTCTAAACAAGAAGGTTTTCCTGGAGTGTATGTGGAAGCCTTGAGTCTGGGACTTCCTTTTGTCTCTACGGATGTCGGAGGGGCTGAGGAATTATCCCAAGAAGGACGATTTGGCCAAATCATTGAGAGCAATCAAGAGGCAGCTCAGGCAATTACGAACTACATGACCTCTGCCTCAAACTTTGATGTCAATGAGGCTAGCCAATTCATTCAACAATTTACAATTGCCAAACAAATCGAACAAGTAGAAAAACTATTAGAGGAGTAGCATGGGAACTGCATTAATTAGTGTCATTGTGCCAGTCTATAATGTGGCGCAGTACCTAGAAAAATCGATAGCTTCCATTCAGGAGCAGACCTATCAGAATCTGGAAATCATTCTTGTTGATGATGGAGCAACGGATGAAAGTGGTCGCTTGTGTGATTCAATCGCTGAACAAGATGATAGGGTGTCAGTGCTTCATAAAAAGAATGAAGGTTTGTCGCAAGCACGAAACAATGGAATGAAGCAGGCTCACGGAGATTATCTGATTTTTATTGACTCAGATGATTATATCCATCCAGAAATGATTCAGAGTTTATATGAGCAATTAATTCAAGAAGATGCGGATGTTTCGAGCTGTGGTGTCATGAATGTCTATGCTAATGATGAAAGCCCACAGTCAGCCAATCAGGATGAGTATTTTGTCTGTGATTCTCAAACATTTCTGAGGGAATACCTCATAGGTGAAAAAATACCTGGAACGATCTGCAATAAGCTAATCAAGAGAGAGATTGCAACTGCCCTATCCTTTCCAAAGGGATTGATTTATGAAGATGCTTATTATCATTTTGATTTGATCAAGTTGGCCAAGAAGTATGTGGTTAATACCAAACCCTATTATTACTATTTTCATAGAGGAGATAGTATTACGACTAAACCCTATGCAGAGAAGGATTTAGCCTATATTGATATCTACCAAAAGTTTTATAATGAAGTTGTGAAAAACTATCCTGACTTGAAAGAGGTTGCTTTTTTCAGATTGGCCTATGCCTACTTTTTTATTCTGGATAAGATGTTACTAGATGATCAGTATAAACAATTTGAAGCCTATTCTCAGATTCATCGTTTTTTAAAAAGCCATGCCTTTACTATTGCTAGGAATCCAATTTTCCGTAAGGGGAGAAGAATTAGTGCTTTGGCTCTATTCATAAATATTTCCTTATACCGATTCTTATTACTAAAAAATATTGAAAAATCTAAAAAATTACATTAGAACGGGGGTGAGCAAGTGATTGATGGAAAACGATTATTATTTAGTTTGACCATAGTCAGTTATGCCTTGACGCTAGTAAGTGGAATTGTGTATCTGTTTAATAATAACAATGTTAGCTTGCTTTCTACTTTATTGTTCTTACTGGTTAGTAGCTTAATTGCTTGTTGGAATGATATCAAGTATTACTTAATCCATTTTATTTTCTTTTTAACTATTTTTGTATTTCTGGTATCAAGGCCGACCATTGATTATTTTAGGGATGGTGCTTTAGATACCTATCATCCCATAGCCTATCGCTTTGCCTTTATAGTCGTCATGGTTTCGATATTGGGATTGACCACAGGGGGGCTCCTAGCTCGCTATTTTATAGCTAGAAAGAAAATACAAGTACCCAAGATAGGAAGTTCTCTAAAAGATGTTTACATCAAGCGGTTGCGCTTTGTATCGCTAGGAGTTTTTCTTCTAACCTATCCTTTCTATTTCATTCGGTTATTTGAACGACTCTTGTATCGCTTGCAGACTTCCTACTATGCCTACTATGCAAATTTTGAAAGTAAACTGCCCTATTTTACCTATATCTTATCAACATTTACGGTCTATGCAATGTGTATGTATTTGGCAACCAAGCCAAAGAAATTGCAGGCAACAGCAGTGCTTGTCTCCTTTATTGCAGCCAACACCATTCATTTGGCAATCGGGACACGCAATCCCTTTATTTTAAGTATTCTATTTGCTTTTGTTTATTACTTTATGCGGGAGCAAACAGAAAAGGGAAAATGGATTGGATTTAAAGAAAAGTTAGCGATTTTTGTAGGTTCTCCTATTCTCATGTTAGCGATGGGAATACTCAATTATGTACGGGATAATGTCCAAGTTTCCCATACAGGTTTCTGGGATATCCTGCTTGACTTTATCTATAAACAAGGAACCAGTTTTGGTGTTTTGGCTAGAGGTTTTCTATTTAACAGTAGCCTCCCTTACCGAGATTTCCGTAATTTTACTTTTGGTCCTGTTATTGATTATTTTGCAAGGGGAAGTTTAGGGGCCATTTTCGGAGGAAAAGCCTTTGAGCATACAACCAATAGTGTGGAACTAGCTATTGATAGTAATAGTTATGCCCATAATCTATCCTATCTTGTCTTGAACAAGGAATACTTGAAAGGACATGGTATCGGAAGTAGTTATATCATGGAGTTGTATACCGACTATGGTATGATAGGAGTCTTTCTACTTAGTCTCTTACTAGGTATGTTATTTATAGCCATGCTGCAAGTAGCCTATCGTTCAAGAACAATCCTATTTGCCTTGTCCCTACTCATCTTGAATAATTTATTCTTTATGCCAAGAAGTAGCTTTTCAGAAAGTTTCTTCAATTTATTTACAATGCAATTCTGGGGAATTGTTCTTGTGATTATATTCGTAGCGAAAATGCTTACAAAAGAGAACCAGTATCTACTAAACAAAGGAGAAAAAAATCATGTTTGAACATTATTCAGTAGCTGATTTGTTTGCAAATCTATACAAAAAACGAAAAGCAAATATTCTAGCTCTCATCGCTTTATTTGCTCTCATTGCTGTACCATTTACAATTAAAGCAGTTAAGAATAAAAATACTGTCAAAGACACAACAAGTTATTCAACTTATATCAGCTATAAAATCACCCCTCCAGAAGATTCAGCTAAAACGATTTTGAATCATCAAATTGGTGGTTATAGTGATTTCTACGGGAAATTGATTGATGGTAATTTGAATGGAGCTTATCTTTTCAATGATGTAGAGCCTAGTGAGTTGAAAAAAATTGCCAGTGAATTGGATACGACAGAGACAACCTTGAAAAATTCTACAAGTGACTATTGGTGGAAAAAATTGACCGTCTACTATATGATTGACGATGCAGGGGTTGGTGTGAAAATTTTGACACCAAGTAAAGATGCCAACGACTTGTTAGAGAAAAAAATTGATGGATTGATTGAGAAATTTAAACACACTTATGCAAATGTGAAAATTGAAAAATTGGAAACCATCAACTCTAAAGAATTGAATGCAAATGGTGAGACAGCGCTTGGATTAAACGTCAAGAATCTGATTCTTCGTCTAGCTGTTATTGGAGTAGTTTGTGTGATTTTGGTTGTGATGGGAAATGTATTAGTTTATCTCTTTAATCCAACAATCAATAGAGCAGGTGATTTTTCTCAATATCAAATTGATTTTGTAACAGAGATTACAACAATTGCTAATCTAGCAGATATTCTATCATACAAAAATGCTGGACAAGAATTGACTATCGTTAGCTCAAACAAAGCTATTCTAGATAAATTGAAACAAAATCAAGAGTCTTTAAAAGGAATTCATTTTGTCGATTTACAAGATGTGCCATCTCTTTTAGAAAGAGATACAGTCCTTCTTGTTGAAGAGTACGGAGTGACTCGTTATAAGAAATTTGAGCAAAGTCTTCAAATTCTTAGAAACTTAAATCGTTCTATCCTCGGTGTAGCAACCTTTAAACTATAAGCTTTCTGATGTATTAGGTCTTCAAAGTTGGCTAAGAGCCGATTTTGAAGGCTTTTTCTATTTGTCTGCAGAAATTTTCTCTTATACTCAATGAAAATCAAAAAGCAAACTAGGAAGCTAGCCGCAGGTTGCTCAAAGCACTGCTTTGAGGTTGTAGATAAAGCTGACGTGGTTTGAAGAGATTTTCGAAGAGTATTAGGGTCTTCTACAGAAGTTACCCTATGGAAAATCTATATCGACAAAGGAGCCTTCTTTTGATAAAATCGTAAAAATCTAGTATAATAGATAGAACTGAAAGTATGAGGTTACTAGCAATGAAAATGAAACAAATCAGTGATACAACTTTAAAAATCACGATGTCTTTAGAGGATTTGATGGATCGAGGAATGGAGATTGCTGACTTTCTCGTTCCTCAAGAAAAAACAGAAGAGTTCTTTTATGCTATCTTGGATGAGTTAGAGATGCCTGATAGCTTCCTAGATACAGGTATGTTGAGCTTCCGTGTGACTCCAAAACCTGATAAGGTCGATGTCTTTGTAACCAAATCAAAGATTGATCAAAATTTAGATTTTGAAGATTTATCGGATTTGCCAGACATGGAAGAATTGGCTCAAATGTCTCCAGATGAATTTATCAAAACCTTGGAAAAAAGCATCGCGGACAAAACTAAGGATGATATCGAAGCCATTCAATCTCTAGAGCAAGTCGAAGCCAAGGAAGAAGAGCAGGAGCAGGCTGAACAAGAAGTTGAGAGCAAGAAAGAGCCCTACATCTATTACATCCTTTCTTTCGCAAAATTAGCTGATTTGGTGGCTTTTGCCAAGACAGTGACTTTTGAGATGGAAACTTCTGAACTCTACAAGATGAATGAGCGCTATTATTTGACCATTTTAGTGGATATTGAAAATCATCCAAGTCCATATCCAGCTTGGCTGTTGGCCCGTATGCGCGAGTTTGCGGACGATAGTGATATCAGTCGTTCAGTCTTGCAAGAGTATGGTCAAGTCTTGATGAATCACGATGCAGTACTTAATCTGCAAAAGATTGGATAATCCTTTCTGGAAAGCTATTTCTAGATTTTGAGAAGAGCGAATCGTCTGATTCGTTTTTTCTTTTCTAGATTGAAATAGTGATTTACTATAATAGGAATTTTCACAAAATTCTGTTATAATGGCTATATTAGAAAATTTCGAGGAGACAAACATGACAGTTAAAATTGCTTTACTAGGATTTGGTACCGTTGCAAGTGGTGTGCCTTTCCTCCTAAAGGAAAATGGAGAAAAAATCAATCAATCAGCACATTCAGAGATTGAAGTCGCTAAGGTGTTGGTCAAGGATGAAGATGAAAAGAATCGCTTGCTTGCTGCTGGGAATGACTTTAACTTTGTAACCAATGTGGATGACATTTTATCAGACCAAGATATTACTATCGTAGTGGAATTGATGGGTCGTATCGAACCTGCTAAGACCTTTATCACTCGTGCCTTGGAAGCTGGAAAACATGTTGTTACTGCTAACAAGGACCTTTTGGCTGTCCATGGTGCAGAATTGTTAGAAATCGCTAAAGCTAACAAGGTAGCACTTTACTACGAAGCAGCAGTAGCTGGTGGGATTCCAATTCTTCGCACTCTAGCAAATTCCTTGGCTTCTGATAAAATCACGCGCGTGCTTGGAGTAGTCAACGGAACTTCTAACTTCATGATGACCAAGATGGTCGAAGAAGGCTGGTCTTACGATGATGCTCTTGCGGAAGCGCAACGTCTAGGATTTGCAGAAAGCGATCCGACAAATGACGTGGATGGGATTGATGCAGCCTACAAGATGGTGATTTTGAGCCAATTTGCCTTTGGCATGAAGGTTGCCTTCGATGACGTAGCCCACAAGGGAATTCGTAACATCACACCTGAAGATGTAGCTGTAGCTCAAGAGCTTGGTTATGTAGTGAAATTGGTTGGTTCAATCGAGGAAACTCCTTCAGGTATTGCTGCAGAAGTAACTCCAACCTTCCTTCCTAAAGCGCATCCACTTGCCAGTGTGAATGGCGTAATGAACGCTGTCTTTGTGGAATCTATTGGTATCGGTGAGTCTATGTACTATGGACCAGGTGCTGGTCAAAAACCAACTGCAACAAGTGTTGTAGCAGATATTGTCCGTATCGTTCGTCGTTTGAATGATGGTACCATTGGTAAAGACTTCAACGAATACAGCCGTGACTTGGTATTGGCAAACCCTGAGGATGTTAAAGCAAACTACTACTTCTCAATCTTGGCTCCAGACTCAAAAGGTCAGGTCTTGAAGTTGGCTGAAATCTTTAATGCCCAAGATATTTCCTTCAAGCAAATTCTCCAAGATGGAAAAGAAGGTGACAAGGCGCGTGTTGTGATCATTACACACAAGATTAATAAAGCCCAGCTTGAAAATGTCTCAGCTGAATTGAAGAAGGTTTCAGAATTCGACCTATTGAATACCTTCAAGGTGCTAGGAGAATAAGATGAAGATTATTGTACCTGCAACCAGTGCCAATATCGGGCCAGGATTTGACTCGGTCGGTGTAGCTGTAACCAAGTATCTTCAAATTGAGGTCTGCGAAGAACGAGATGAGTGGTTGATTGAACACCAGATTGGCAAATGGATTCCACATGACGAGCGTAATCTCTTGCTCAAAATCGCTTTGCAAATTGTACCAGACCTGCAACCAAGACGTTTGAAAATGACTAGTGATGTTCCCTTGGCGCGTGGTTTGGGTTCTTCCAGCTCGGTTATTGTAGCTGGGATTGAACTAGCCAACCAACTGGGCCAGCTCAACTTGTCTGATCATGAAAAATTGCAGTTAGCGACTAAGATTGAAGGCCATCCTGACAATGTGGCTCCAGCCATTTATGGTAATCTCGTTATTGCAAGTTCCGTTGAAGGGCAAGTTTCTGCTATCGTAGCAGACTTCCCAGAATGTGATTTTCTAGCCTACATTCCAAACTATGAATTGCGTACTCGAGACAGCCGTGGCGTCTTGCCTAAGAAATTGTCTTACAAGGAAGCTGTTGCGGCTAGTTCTATCGCCAATGTGGCGGTTGCAGCCTTGTTGGCAGGAGACATGGTGACCGCTGGGCAAGCAATCGAGGGCGACCTCTTCCACGAGCGCTATCGTCAGGACTTGGTGAGAGAATTTGCAACGATTAAGCAAGTAGCCAAAGAAAATGGTGCCTATGCAACCTACCTTTCTGGTGCTGGGCCGACAGTTATGGTTTTGGCTTCTCATGACAAGATGCCAACGATTAAGGCGGAATTGGAAAAGCAACCTTTCAAAGGAAAACTTCATGACTTGAAAGTTGATACCCAAGGTGTCCGTGTCGAAGCAAAATAAAGAATAGAAGATAGGATGGGGAAACTCTTGATCAGAGGGCTTCCTATCCTTTTTTTGAAAAGAAGTTTATACTCAATGAAAATCAAAGAGCAAACTAGGAAGCTAGCCGCAGGCTGCTCAAAACACTGTTTTGAGGCTGCAGATGGAAGCTGACGTGGTTTGAATTTAATTTTCGAAGAGTATTAGTTAAAAACTTGGTAAAGGAGAAACGAAGATGGCAGAAATATATTTAGCAGGTGGTTGTTTTTGGGGCCTAGAGGAATATTTTTCACGCATTTCTGGAGTGCTAGCAACCAGTGTTGGCTACGCTAATGGTCAAGTCGAAACGACCAATTACCAGTTGCTCAAGGAAACAGACCATGCAGAAACGGTTCAAGTGATTTATGATGAGAAGGCAGTTTCACTTAGAGAAATTTTACTCTATTATTTCCGTGTTATTGATCCATTATCAGTCAATCAACAAGGGAATGACCGTGGACGTCAGTATCGGACCGGAATTTATTACCAAGATGAAGCTGATTTGCCAGCTATCTACACAGTGGTGCAGGAGCAGGAGCGCATGCTTGGGCGAAAGATTGCAGTAGAGGTGGAGAAACTTCGCCACTACATTCTGGCTGAAGATTACCACCAAGACTATCTTAAGAAGAATCCTTCAGGTTACTGTCATATCGATGTGACCGATGCTGATAAGCCATTGATTGACGCAGCAAATTATGAAAAGCCTAGTCAAGAGGTATTAAAGGGCAGTTTATCTAAAGAATCCTATCGTGTTACCCAAGAAGCTGCTACAGAGGCTCCATTTACCAATGCCTATGACCAAACCTTTGAAGAAGGGATTTATGTAGATATTACGACAGGTGAGCCCCTCTTTTTTGCCAAGGATAAGTTTGCCTCAGGATGTGGTTGGCCAAGTTTTAGCCGTCCGATTTCCAAGGAATTGATTCATTATTACAAGGATCTCAGTCATGGAATGGAGCGAATTGAGGTTCGTTCTCGGTCGGGGAATGCTCACTTGGGCCATGTTTTCACAGATGGGCCTCGGGAGTTAGGTGGCCTCCGTTACTGTATCAATTCTGCTTCCTTGCGCTTTGTGGCCAAGGATGAGATGGAAGAGGAAGGATATGGCTATCTACTACCTTACTTAAACAAATAAATCAGAGAGGGTGGGTACTTCCCACTTTCTTCATTTCTAGAATACGAATAGAAGGGATTTATGAAACACCTATTATCTTACTTCAAACCTTACATCAAGGAATCAATTTTAGCACCCTTGTTCAAGCTACTTGAAGCTGTGTTTGAGCTCTTAGTTCCTATGGTGATTGCTGGGATTGTTGACCAATCATTGCCCCAGAGGGATCAAGGTCATCTCTGGATGCAGATTGGCCTGCTCCTTATCTTTGCAGTGATTGGCGTTTTAGTGGCCTTAATAGCCCAGTTCTACTCAGCTAAGGCCGCGGTTGGATTTGCCAAAGGACTGACAGATGATTTCTATCGTCATATTCTTTCCTTGCCCAAGAATAGCAGAGACCGTCTGACAACTTCTGGTTTGGTGACTCGCTTGACTTCGGACACCTATCAGATTCAGACTGGTATCAATCAATTCCTGCGTCTCTTTTTACGAGCGCCTATTATCGTTTTTGGAGCCATTTTTATGGCCTATCGAATCTCAGCTGAGCTGACTCTTTGGTTCTTGGTCATGGTTGTCATTTTGACCATTGTTATTGTAGGGCTCTCTAGACTGGTTAATCCTCTCTACAGCAGTCTGAGAAAGAAAACGGATCAACTGGTTCAGGAAACACGTCAGCAATTACAAGGAATGCGGGTTATTCGTGCTTTTGGACAAGAAAAACGAGAGTTACAGATTTTTCAAACTCTTAACCAAGTCTATGCTAGATTACAAGAAAAGACAGGTTTCTGGTCCAGTTTATTAACACCCCTGACCTATCTGATTGTAAATGGAACTCTCCTCGTTATTATATGGCAAGGCTATATTTCTATTCAAGGAGGATTGCTCAGTCAAGGTGCTCTCATTGCCCTTATCAACTATCTCCTACAGATTTTGGTGGAATTGGTTAAGCTAGCTATGCTGATAAATTCTCTCAATCAGTCCTATATCTCTGCCAAGCGAATCGAGGAAGTTTTTGCTGAGGCTCCAGAAGATATTTATTTAGAATTAGAGAAAAAGCAAGTTACCAGCAATCAGATTTTACAAGTCCAAGAATTGACCTTTACCTATCCTGATGCGGCCCAGCCTTCTCTGAGAGACATTTCCTTTGATATGCAGCAAGGGCAAATCCTTGGTATCATCGGAGGGACGGGTTCTGGTAAATCAAGCTTGGTGCAAGTCTTACTTGGACTTTATCCAGCAGACAAGGGGAGCATTGACCTTTATCGAGATGGATCTAGTCCTAGTAATTTAGAGGAGTGGCGGTCTTGGATTGCCTATGTGCCCCAAAAAGTCGAACTCTTTAAGGGAAGCATTCGTTCTAACTTGACTCTAGGTTTAGATCAAGAACTATCTGACCAAGAACTCTGGCAAGCCTTGGAAATCGCGCAAGCCAAGGATTTTGTCAGTGAAAAGGAAGGACTCTTGGATGCCCTAGTTGAGGCAGGAGGTCGAAATTTCTCAGGTGGACAAAAACAACGGTTGTCTATCGCACGAGCAGTCTTGCACCAGGCACCGTTTCTCATCCTAGATGATGCGACCTCGGCACTGGACACTATTACTGAGTCTAAGCTCTTGAAAGCTATCCGAGAAAATCTGCCAAATACGAGCTTAATCTTGATCTCTCAACGAACCTCGACTTTACAGATGGCTGACCAGATTCTCCTCTTAGAAAAAGGAGAGCTCCTAGCTATCGGCAAGCACGAGGACTTGATGAAATCTAGTCAAGTCTATCGTGAAATCAATGCATCCCAACATGGTAAGGAGGACTAGTATGAGACGACAAACTGCAAACCAGACGCTCAAACGTTTGGCTAAAGACCTTACAAGTCATACCTTCCTTCTTTTTCTAGCCTTTCTAGGAACCATTGTCCAAGTTGCCTTATCAATCTACCTACCTATATTGATTGGGCAGGTCATCGACCAAGTCCTAGTGGCTGGTTCTTCACCAGTTTTTTGGCAGATCTTTATTCAAATGATCTTGGTGGTCATAGGAAATACCCTCGTGCAGTGGGCCAATCCTCTCCTCTATAATCGCCTAATTTTCTCTTATACCAGAGACTTACGAGAGCGAATCATCCATAAGCTCCATCGTTTACCGATTGCCTTTGTGGATCGGCAAGGCAGTGGGGAGATGGTCAGTCGGGTGACAACAGACATAGAACAGTTGGCAGCTGGCTTGATCATGATCTTTAACCAATTCTTCATTGGTGTCTTGATGATTTTAGTCAGCATTCTAGCCATGATTCAAATTCATCTCCTCATGACTCTTTTGGTCTTGCTGTTGACGCCACTGTCTATGGTAATCTCACGCTTTATTGCCAAGAGATCCTATCATCTCTTCCAGAAGCAAACAGAGACGAGGGGGATTCAGACACAATTAATTGAAGAATCGTTGAGCCAGCAGACCATTATCCAGTCCTTTAATGCTCAGGAAGAGTTTATCCAAAGGCTGCACGAGGCTAATGCCAATTATGCAGGTTATTCTCAGTCAGCTATCTTTTATTCTTCAACAGTTAATCCTTCGACTCGCTTTGTAAATGCGCTCATTTATGCGCTTCTAGCTGGAGTGGGAGCTTATCGTATAATGATAGGCTCTACCTTGACTATCGGGCGTTTAGTGACTTTTTTGAATTATGTCCAACAGTACACTAAGCCCTTTAACGATATTTCCTCAGTTCTAGCCGAATTGCAAAGTGCTCTTGCTTGCGCAGAGCGTGTCTATGCTGTCTTAGATAGCACTGAGCTGGCTGAAACTGGTAAGGAAGTCTTGACCAGTGACCAAGTTAAAGGAGCTATTTCCTTTAAACATGTCTCTTTTGGTTACCATCCTGAAAAGATTTTGATTAAGGATTTATCTATTGATATTCCAGCTGGTAGCAAGGTGGCTATTGTTGGTCCGACAGGTGCTGGAAAATCAACCCTTATCAATCTCCTCATGCGTTTTTATCCCATTAACTCGGGAGATATCTTGCTGGATGGGAAATCCATTTATGACTATAGTCGTGCCTCTTTACGTCAGCAGTTTGGCATGGTGCTCCAAGAAACCTGGCTCAAGCAAGGGACCATTCATGACAATATTGCCTTTGGAAATCCTGATGCCAGTCGGGAGCAAGTGATTGCTGCTGCCAAAGCAGCCAATGCAGACTTTTTCATCCAACAGTTGCCGCAGGGTTACGATACCAAGTTGGAAAATGCTGGAGAATCTCTCTCTGTCGGTCAGGCTCAGCTCTTGACCATAGCCCGAGTTTTTCTAGCTATTCCCAAGATTCTTATCTTAGACGAGGCGACGTCCTCCATTGATACGCGGACAGAAGTGCTGGTACAGGATGCCTTTGCTAAACTCATGAAGGGGCGTACAAGCTTTATCATTGCCCACCGCTTGTCTACCATTCAGGATGCGGATCTGATTCTTGTCTTGGTGGATGGCGACATTGTTGAGTATGGGAACCATAAGGATCTCATGACTAGAAAGGGCAAGTATTACCAAATGCAAAAAGCTGCGGCTTTTAGCTCTGAATAATCCTTTCTCTTTTGAAATTTTATGGACGAAAAAAGTTGCCTTCGGGTGACTTTTTTGTTACAATAGCTAGAAAAAATCAAGGCCTTAGAAGGAGAAAAACAATGAAAGTCTATCAGCATGTAAATATCGTGACTTGTGATCAAGATTTCCATGTTTATCTGAATGGAATCTTAGCAGTTAAGGATTCTCAAATCGTCTATGTCGGTCAAGAGAATTCAGAGATTTTAGAGCAAGCTGAGCAGATTATAGACTATCAGGGGGCCTGGATTATGCCTGGTTTGGTCAATTGTCACACCCATTCTGCTATGACAGGATTGAGAGGAATTCGAGATGATAGCAATCTCCATGAATGGCTTAATGACTATATCTGGCCAGCAGAAGCAGGATTTACTCCCGACATGACTACAAGAGCGGTTAAAGAAGCTATGATAGAGATGCTCCAGTCGGGAACAACAACCTTTAACGATATGTATAATCCCAATGGTGTGGATATTGAACGGATTTATCAGGCAGTGAAAACTTCCAAGATGCGTTGTTATTTCTCACCAACTCTTTTTTCTTCGGAGACAGAGACAACTGATGAAACTATAAGCAGAACTCGATTCATCATAGAGAAAATCTTAGAATATAAAAATCCAAATTTCAAGGTGATGGTAGCCCCACATTCTCCTTACAGCTGTAGTAGAGATTTGCTGGAAACGAGCTTAGATATGGCGAAAGAACTGAATATTCCAATCCATATCCATGTAGCGGAGACTAAGGAGGAATCAGGCATTATCCTGAAACGATACGGCAAACGTCCCCTAGCCTTTCTAGAAGAACTGGGTTACTTAGATCATCCATCTGTCTTTGCTCATGGAGTCGAATTAAATGAGCGAGAAATTGAACGCTTAGCAACTTCTCAAGTAGCTATTGCGCATAATCCTATTAGTAACCTCAAATTGGCATCAGGGATTGCTCCCATCATCCAACTGCAAAAAGCAGGAGTAGCAGTCGGAATTGCGACAGACTCGGTTGCTTCCAATAACAACCTAGACATGTTTGAGGAAGGACGGACTGCAGCCCTTCTTCAGAAGATGAAAAGTGGAGATGCTAGCCAATTTCCTATCGAAACAGCTCTAAAGGCACTGACAATCGAAGGGGCTAAGGTCCTTGGAATGGAAAATCAGATAGGAAGTCTGGAAGTTGGTAAACAGGCAGATTTTCTCGTTATTCAACCACAAGGGAAAATTCATCTCCAACCTCTGGAAAATATGCTTTCTCATCTCGTCTATGCTGTTAAATCCAGTGATGTAGATGATGTCTATATTGCTGGAGAACCAGTAGTTAAGCAAGGTCAAGTCCTGACAGTAGAACTTTAGAAGAAAAATCACGAAAAAATTTTAAAAAAGTTTGCAAAAATCTTGCATTCTTTTTTTGACTATGCTATACTTATATACGGTTTGAAAAAACTGCCTAAGACAGTAGGGGAGCTCGACTCATAAGTATCCTACCGAGGACAAAACGTATCATGTAAAAAGAAGCGTATTGTACTTTCGTGTCTAGGTTTGGGCGCGTTTTTCTTTTGGAAAAATTCCCCAAGCAAAATAATAACGGAGGTGAACACACTAATGAGTGAAGCAATTATTGCTAAAAAAGCGGAACTAGTTGACGTAGTAGCTGAAAAAATGAAAGCTGCTGCATCTATCGTCGTTGTAGACGCTCGTGGTTTGACAGTTGAGCAAGATACAGTTCTTCGTCGTGAGCTTCGTGGAAGCGAAGTTGAGTATAAAGTTATTAAAAACTCAATCTTGCGTCGTGCAGCTGAAAAAGCTGGTCTTGAAGATCTTGCATCTGTATTTGTTGGACCATCTGCAGTAGCATTTTCTAACGAAGATGTTATCGCACCAGCGAAAATCTTGAACGACTTTTCTAAAAACGCTGAAGCACTTGAAATCAAAGGTGGTGCAATCGAAGGCGCTGTCGCATCTAAAGAAGAGATTCTTGCACTTGCAACTCTTCCAAACCGCGAAGGACTTCTTTCTATGCTCCTTTCTGTACTTCAAGCGCCAGTGCGCAACGTTGCTCTTGCAGTCAAAGCGGTTGCAGACAACAAAGAAGACGCAGCTTAATCTTAAGCTACGCAGCGTAGCCTAGCTACGAAAATCTATTATAAATTTAAAACATATTTGGAGGAAATAACAATGGCATTGAACATTGAAAACATTATTGCTGAAATTAAAGAAGCTTCAATCCTTGAATTGAACGACCTTGTAAAAGCTATCGAAGAAGAATTTGGTGTAACTGCAGCTGCTCCTGTAGCTGTTGCTGCAGCTGGTGCTGCTGACGCTGGTGCTGCTAAAGATTCATTCGACGTTGAATTGACATCTGCAGGCGACAAAAAAGTTGGCGTTATCAAAGTTGTACGTGAAATCACAGGTCTTGGTCTTAAAGAAGCTAAAGAACTTGTTGACGGTGCACCAGCACTTGTTAAAGAAGGAGTTGCAACTGCAGAAGCTGAAGAAATCAAAGCTAAATTGGAAGAAGCTGGAGCTTCAGTTACTCTTAAATAATAGAGCAACTACATTAGTAGCTTAAAAACATAATTAAACCGCTATTCTTAGGACTAGCGGTTTTTATTGGCTCTTTGTCAACTGTAGTGGGTTGAATAAAAGCTAAGATCTAGAAAGGACGAAATTTGTCCTTTCTTTTTTGATATTGAGAGCGATAAAAATTCGTTTTTTGAAGTTTTCAAAGTTCCGAAATCC